>JASFTE010000218.1:0-7597 GCA_050114035.1 Armatimonadota bacterium
GGAGGCGCCAAAGAGGTCCTCGGCCACCGGCCACAGGTCGCCGTCGCTGGCGAACATGTGGAAGCAACCGTGCTCGTGGCACGCGGCCGAGACCTTCGCCAGCGCCGGGAGCATGAGCTCGTGGAACGCGCCCGGCCCGAAGAAGGGCCCGTTCTTCCCGGCGAAGTCACCGCCGCCCTGCAGGAACCGAAGGCCCATCTGGGCCTGGCACGCGACGTTGCGTGCCGAGCGCTCTGCCTGCGCGTCCAGGTAGCGCCCGACGAGGCCCGGCCGCAGCGCCACTGCCTCGAGCCAGATCTCCTCTCGCGGGACGCAGATCCCGACGCCGCCGCCGGGCACCGCTCGCTCGTGGCCGAACACCTGGAGGGCATCGGCCGCGTCGGCGAAGCTCGCCGGCCCAGGGTTGTAGCCCTCCGCCCCCTTCTCGGCCGCGGCGACCTGGCGCTCGATGTCCTCGAGCGTACGCCCGGCCTTCGCCTGCGAGTCCACTACCTGGTACAGCTCCGTGTCGGGATCGAAGCGCATCACGCGCCAACTGTTCTCCGGGTCGCCGAACATGAAGCTGCGCTCATCAATCTTGCGCGTGGGCTTCTCTGTCTGGCGCCAGTAGCCCGGCCGGACGTAGTCCACGTTGAGCGCGCGGGCGAGGTCGTGTGCATCCTGCCGGGAGCGCTCGAGGAACTCCTGGTGCGCGTCCTCGCCCTCCCACAACGCCTTCGACTCACGCCAGCGCTGTATCCCGCCGCCGACGTAGGCCTCGCGCCCCAGTGCGGCCGATGCAACGCGGGACGACACGCCCGCCTGATAGATGGGCACAACGTCCGTCGGACGGTGCTCGAAGATGGCGAGGACGCGTTCCTTCGGGAGCATGGGTTCACCTCAGTGCCGGACTGCAGCCGGTCGCCCACGGCGCATAGGCGGGCATTCCCTCTGGCAACAGGAAACGCCTTCCGGGCATGGAAATGAGCTTCGCCGGCCCACCTCGGGGGGGAGTGCGGACATGTGGATTGCGTCCATGCACACACGAGCGATGCGTGCGCTGCTTGCGGCCATGGCGATGGCGTGCCTCGGCGGCGGCGTCCCTGGCGCAGAGCTGAACCTGCTCAGTGGCAACCTGCTCTCGAACGCCGGGTTCGAAACAGCCGATCCGGCCACGGGCTTCGCTCGCGGCTGGATGGGCTACTTCAGCCCCGACTGGGGCGAGTGTGCGGGCGCGGCCGCCCTGAGCACGGAGCAGCCACACGGCGGCGAGCGGTCCGTCGAGGTGTCCGGCGTCAGGGCTCGATACGCCGTCGGGACCGACCGCATTCCCGTTGACCCGCAGAAGGCGTACCTGCTTCGCGCGTGGGTGCGGACGAGCCTGCGAGGCGGGGAGCAGGCATACATCGTCGCGTCGTGGTTCGGCAGCGACGGATGGCTGAGCCTGCAGCGGAGCGCCGCCCTTCGCGGCGTCCGCCCATGGCAGCAGATCGAGATGCTGCTGCTCCCCGACGCGCGAGATGCGCAGGCCACTTCCCTGCAAGTCTCATGCCGGGTCACCAGTGGGAGTGGCGCCGGCGCGGCCTGGTTCGACGATGTGGCCCTCTTTGAGTGCGCCCCGCCGCCGCCGGAGCCCCGAGCGCGCGCCGAGCAGCGGCGCTACCGGAACCTCGTCCGCGAGATGCTGATCCACCAAGCCGTGTGGCGGGAGCGCACACGCGTGCTCCAGCGGCGGCGTGCGGACCTCGAGGTGCTCCTGCGACAGGACGCGACTTCCTTCGAACGCCTGGTGGCGCGCCACGGGAAGGCAGTGCGAGAGCGGCGATTCCTCTTCCGCGAGGAGCGCCCGTTCGCCGAGATCGAGGATGAGGTGCTGGCTGATGGCGGGACCATGGAGGACCGGCTCGACCAACTCCAGGAGGCCCCGGACCCTCGCGATCTCGCCTTCGCTGAGCTGGAGGCCATGCTCCCCCTGAAGCAGCGGGTGGCCGCGGCTCCGGACCTGCGCCGCTTCTACCTCTGGGCCCAGCTCCGGGCGCTGCGGGCTGAGCGCTCGGACCCCCGACACGCCGGGCGATCTCCGAGCGTGCATCCGGAGTACGGGCGTCTGGCGGCGGCCGGCGGCGACGGCTCAGAGAGGGGAGCCCTCGATGCCGTCGTCTCGCCCCGCCTCGATATCGTCCGGGACCGTGGCTTCGTGCACGTGGCCGCCCGGGCCTACACGGACCCTGGACCACGACGACTGCATGCCGCACTGCTCGATGCCGCCGGGAACGTCGTGGCCCTCAAGAGGGCCCGAGTGAGCTCGAAGCGCGAGCCCGGCGCTCAGCTCCGTCTTGTCCTCCGCGCGCCACGATACTGGTACCCGGACTGCCCTTACACATACCAGCTCGTGCTCACACTGTGGCGCCGGGACGAGCTGGAAGACACGTGGCGGGGCAAGGTGGCGTTCCGTGACATACGGTGCATGGAGACCGACGTGACGGCCACCATGCGGCACGCCTGGGACCTGCCCCTCACGGATTACTCCCTCATCGTCAACGGCCAGCCGTTCTTCCCGACAGGCACCGTCTGTGGTGGCTCAACACCCTCGGGGGACATCGCACGGCAGCAGGCCGACCTCTTTGAGGAGTTGTGGCTCGACTTCCAGCGCACCTATGGCTTCCGCTCGGGCGGGAGCGACGGCGACCGCGGGCGGGTATTCGACGAGCGCGGCCTGGGGTTCCTCGCCTCCGTGAGGCCCAGCTATACGGCCATCAGAAGCTACGTCACCGGCGCGCGGGGATTCGAGGACTACCGCGAGCGTCTGCGCGAGGCGCGCCGGTCCCTGCATCATCCCTCGATCCTGACACTGGAGGTTGGCAACGAGGCTGAGTTGGCCATCTGGGGAGCCAGCCTCCCCACGTACTATGGCGACGAGCTGTGGCACTGCTTCGATGAGGCGGCACGCTGCGTGCGCGAGGAGTTGTCGCCCGGCGTGCCCGTCGGATACGTCCGCGCCGGCACGTTCAGCCGCGTAGCCCCGGTGCCACGAGAGGACTACAGCGGAGTCAACCAGTACACGGGCCGCTATGGCGGCCGCATCAGCACCATCGCTGCGGACCTGGCCTCGCTATCGCGCGTGGCCACCTTCGAGGACAAGCCCTTCGGCATCACCGAATGGAACGGCCCCAAGTACTCCTGGGCCACGGGCGGCATCGGCGGCGTCACGGAGGGCGGCTCCGCGCACTACATCTACCGCTACTATGACACCATGCTCCGCACCCCCGGGGTGATGCTGTCCACGGAGTTCGTGCTCAATTGGGTGGTCATGCCCATTGAGGATCTCACCACGGTGCCCATCGACGAGGGCCTCGCGTGGCGGCAGACCCTCCGCTGGTCCAAGCAGAAGGGCTGCGACTGGTACCCGCACGTCTGGCCGCCCGGGCCTGCCGACACGCCCGCCCGGCGGGCTATGCGGGGTTTCCAGAGCCCCATGTACTTCCTCCGAGGCACGCCCGGCGAGATCGTCATCGTCCACCCAGTGGAGCACGCCGGCGAGGCGGAGCAGCTCCGGGCGGCCATGGCGCCGCTCGGCAAGGGCGTCCGATGCGAGGCTGCCGCGGGAGGCTTCGACCTCGCCACGCTCGACGCGAACGGGGTGGTGATCGGCGGGATCGCCGACGACCAGCCCAAGTGCGTGCGTGAGCTGGAGCGCATGGGCGTGCTTGGGATGACGGACGCGAGCTTCCCGCGGGCAGGCGGGTTCCTGATCCAGGAGCGCGTCAATCCGTACTTCCCGGACCGCTACCTCGTCGCCGTCACCGCGGCCGACGAGGCCGGCATGCGGGCCGCCCTGGCGAAGCTCGCGGCCGGCGCAGCGGGCCTCGCGGAGGCTCTGGAGCGAGACGCCTCCTGCCGCCGCATTGTGGCGCTCATCGACGACAACGACACCGTCTGGTGGACCTTCTCGCGCTACGTACTCGAGCTGCCCTCCCGGGGCGTATTCCGGGGCGGGGATGACATCCGGACGTCGCTGTCGGCCGCCGAGTTCTTCGACGCCGAGGGAGCCAGGAGCGCCAAGCATGCCGATATGGCCGCCCTGATCATTGCCGTATCTCGCCCACTGACTGACGGCGAGCTCGCGATCGTGCAGCGACTGGCCGCCCAGGGCGCGAACATCGTCATCTCGTGGGCCTCCTACGACGCCGACGAGAAGCTCAGGCACTTGCTCGGCGTTCGGCCGGGACGCGTGCAGGCGCTCACGGAGGACCTGCCCGTCGAAGGATGGGCGCAGCAGCCGCTTGCCGTGCCGCAGCTCGGGGAGGTCCGCGCGGCGGCCATCCGGGCATTTGGGCAGATCGCGCCCGGATCGGACGGCTGGCTGCAGGGCATGACCGTGCACGAGCTCACCGGCGAGGGCTGGCGCGGCGCGGCGCACACGGCAGGCGGAACGCCCGTGGTGGTCCGGAAGAGCATGGCCGGCGGCAACTGGTGGCTGTTCGGAGCCGACATCGCGGCCGTCGCCCGACTGCACCGGACCGTCACGCGGCGCGGCGTCATCCACTCATCCTACGACCGGGATACCGCCTGCGGCCTCGAGCGCCTGTCCCGGCTTCTGGTGAACGCATGCGCCTACGACGTCGAGGGCAGGCCCGCCCGGACTCCCGCGCTTCGCTGCGCGCTCCGTACCAACAAGGAGAGCCTCGACTTCGGCGACGATCTGCACGTCCAGGTGCGGCTGCTCGACACCATGGGCCGCCCGGTGAGCGCGGCCTGCGTCCGGGTCGGCCTCGTGTACGAGGGCGGCAGCTTCGGCCGGAGCGCCCTTCCTGAGCGCTTCATCCCGGCCGAGCCTGGCGGCGACGGCACGTACCGCGTGTCAGTGCCGCTGAGAAGGGACGGCTACGACGATGGCCGCTTGCATCTGCCGCCGGCGCCCGGTGCGGTCCGGTACGGCGGCCAGCGCCTCCTGCGCATCCTCGTCGATGCGCGCAGGCCGGGCTTCGTTCCCGATCTGACGGCCAAGGTGGTCCGCGTCGGACCGGAGAGCGACTACGCCGAGCGCGTCGCCACTCTGAAGCATCTCATCAGGAGCGGCCTCGTGCGATGCGTGCACGACATTGATGACCGGGAACGCTTCGTCGAGCTGACCGCGACGGTGCTCGTGCCGGCCGAGCCGAAGGTGGGGGAGAGCTCTCGCTTCGACATTACCGTCACGCGCGTGGAGCGGGAGGACGGTGACGACTGGCTCCAGGACCTGGCGCTCGTCCTGCGGCCGGCGGACGGTGGCGGGGAGGTCGTGGTCCCGTTGCAGCCCCAGATGATCCTGGCATCGGCGCGCGCGCCCGTTGTTCAGCGGCAGCCCGGGCGAGTACACGTCGTGACGGCCTCGTCCCCGGCGAATCTGACTGCTCGATGGACGCCGACGAAACAGGGGCGGTACGCGCTCCTCCTCCGTTACAGGTACAGCGACCAGTATCACATCGAGACGACAGATCGCATCGCCTGCGAGGACGAGCTCGCCGGCCTGACTGTCACAGTGACCCGGTAGACAGGGAGCCGCGGCCCAGGAGTGCAACGACAATGATTCCGAAACAAGCCTCTGCACGCAGCCTCAACTGGACCTTCCCTCGGATTCTCCCCATGAGGGAGCGCGCCGTCGTCGTGAACCAGGTGCTCGAGCGCCGCCTGGACACCATCCTGCCCATGGCCATGCGCGAGGCGGGCCTGGACATGTGGGTAATCCTCTGCCAGGAGGACGATCTCGACCCGGTCTTTACAACGATGATCCCAATGGACACGTGGTGCCCGATCCTGCAGATGCTCGTCTTCTACGATCGCGGCGACGACCAGGGCGTGGAGCGCATCAACCTGTGCCGGACGAACACGCACGGGCTCTACGACCAGCCGTGGCGCGGCAACCACCACGAGGAGCAGTGGCCGCTGCTCAGCGAGACCATCCAGGAGCGCGACCCGCAGCGCATCGGCATCAACACCGGCTCCGTGCAGTGGGCCGCCGGCGGCCTGACGCACAACCTCTACACGCAGCTCGTCGAGGCGCTCCCCCCGAAGTACGTTGACCGGCTCACGTGCGCGGAGCCCGCTGCGACCCGTTGGCTGGCGACGCTCAGCGACGAAGAGGTCGAGCTGTACGAGCACGTCGTCAACGTGGCGCACCATCTCCTGGCCGAGTGCTACAGCCGCAGCGCCATCGTCCCCGGGGTGACCACAATCAAGGACCTGGTATGGTACTACTGGCAGCGCTGCGCGGACCTGGGCCTCGAGGTGAGCTTCAGGCCCTTCTTCGTCATCGTCCGCAGCGAGGAGATGAAGGAGAAGCACGGTGAGAAGGACCAGGTGATCCGGCCGGGCGACTTCGTGCGGTCCGACGTCGGAATCCACTACCTGCGCCTCAACAGCGACCACCAGGAATGGGCCTACATCCTGCGCCCGGGCGAGACGGATGCGCCCGAGGGCGCGAAGCGGCTCATGGCCGAGGCCAATCGCCTGCAGGATATCTTCATGGACGAGTTCCGCCAGGGATTGGCCGGGAACGAGCTCCTGGACAACATCCTCACGCGGGCGCGGGGGGAGGGCGTCCCGAACCCCAAGGTGTACTCACACTCCCTGGGCCTCTTCCTGCACGAGCCAGGCCCGCTCATCGGGCTCCCCTGGGAGCAGGAGAAGTGCCCTGGCCGCGGGGAGGTGGCGCTGCAGTACAACAACAGCTTCACCATGGAGCTCTCGGTGCGCGGGCCGCTGTCAGAGTGGGATGACCAGGAGTTCCTCATGGCCATCGAGGAAAACGTCGTCTTCACGGCCGATGGCTGCCGGCCCATCGACGGCCGGCAGACGCGGTTCTACCTCGTATAGGTGCCGCCGGCGAGGCAGTCGGGCATCAGTATGGCTTCCGCACCCGCCGCAGGCACGGCCAGCACAGGATGCGGAGGTTCGCCGGCGTGATGGTGTCGTGGGCGTCGATGACGCTGGCGTCCCAGCCGCTCTCGTCCTTGCGGCCGCGGTTTTCCCATTCGAGCTTCTTCGGCGCTCCGTGGCGGTCGTAGTTCTCGCACTTACCCTCGGCCCGGTTCCACGCCTGCCGGACCTTCTCCTCACTGATTCGCATGGGCCGTGCCTCCCGTGTGCAGCAGCTTATTTGTAGTAGTCCAGAAGCTCCCCCTCTGCCTCGACCATCTTGTCGTACATCTGCCGCACCTCGGCCGGCGTGCAGACGGCGGCGGTGAGCGGATCGAGCAGGACGGCCTGGTAGGCCTTGTGCAGATCGCGCTCCAGTATGGCGAGAGTCGTGAGCTCGTGCACCGCGATGTTCGAGGCGTTGAGGGCGGCGAGCTGGGGGGGGAGCTCGCCCACCCGGCAGCCGTGGATACCGGTGTTGTCCACGAGGCAGGGCACCTCCACGCAGCAGCCGTCGGGGAGGTTGCTGATGATGCCGTCGTTGGGCACATTGCCGTTCATGCGGAAGGGCTCGCCGGTCTCCATGGAGCGCATGATGTGGGAGGCGTACTCGTGGGATGGCTTGAGCTCGACGGGCTCCTCGCCGCGCAACTGCTTCTCGAGCCGCTCGTCGGCCCGCTCCCAGCGCCGGCTGCCCCCGTCGCCCTCGCCGCCCACTGTC
>JASFTE010000219.1:0-7588 GCA_050114035.1 Armatimonadota bacterium
GGGGCTTGGGCCGGTCGGCGGATGCGTTGCTCGCGGCGGCCATTGAGGCGACGCCGGCGGTGGTGGCTGAGAGGAAGCTGCGGCGGTTCATTGTGGTGCACCTCGTTGGTAGTGGGTGAGGTGGAGGAGGTGTTCGTCGGTGGAGGGGGGGCGGCCTTCGCGTAGGGCGAGTGCGACTCAGCCGCAGTCGCTCACGTGGCGAGGGCGGGGCAATGTGCCGAAGCCCGAGTGAGTGGGGGGCCCCAAGCGCCCGAGGCCGGCGTGAAGCGGCCGCCGCAGAATCCCTGGCGATTCTCCCGTTCCAGGCCCCGGCCTACCTCAGCAGCCCGGACAGGTCCACGATCACGGGCTCATGCTTGCGCTTGCACGCCAGTCTGGTCAGATCTGGTGAGAACACATAGTCGAACCATTCGTCGTCATCCGACTCCACAGTGAGCTCCGCCTTTGTGCTTCCTGTTCCCAGGTCAACCATCGTCACGTAACTGGTGTTGGCCTTCGCCAGCGTCTGCCCATCGGGAGAGAACGCGAATCCACCAAAGCCGATCCGCCCGTCCTCACACGTTGCCTGGCGAGAGATCTCGCCTGTCTGCATGTCCCACACAGTCACGGTGTCTCGGCCCACGTTGGCCAATGCCTCACCTAGCTGCAGGAATGCCAGGCGCACGACTCGACAGCCTGGCAGCGTGAGCTGGCGTTCCACCTTGCCAGTCTGCGCGTCCAGGACTTCGATGCGGGCGAGTTGCTCGTCTGATGCTGGCTCGTCGCTGGGCGCCACCAGGCCCCAGGCGACTGCCTCGCCGTCCGGCGACAGTGCCACGTCATTCACTTCCGGGCGCTGGACGCTCCAGGCTTCCTCTCCACTGTGGGTGTCCCAGGCCACCACAGCGCTCCAGAACCGGTCCGACGGTCTGCGTGCCAGGCTGACCAGCAGCGCCGCATCGGGAGAG
Organism: Armatimonadota bacterium; assembly: GCA_050114035.1. Lineage (GTDB taxonomy): Bacteria > Armatimonadota > Zipacnadia > JAUWAU01 > JAUWAU01 > JAUWAU01. The sequence continues at coordinate 948 of JASFTE010000219.1, forward strand.
AGATGCAGGCGGCCGAGTGCAGTCCTGCCGGACGACACCGTTTCCCCGCCGAGGCTGGCAGAGCGTGTGAGCGTGCCCGTCTGGACATCCCACAGGTTCAGCACGGGCCCTTCCCCGCCCACGCTGGCGATCACCGTCCCGTTCCTGGCGAACGACACCCAGGTGGCCGCAGTGCGATCGTCAGCTAGCGCCGCTTTGAGTTCGCCTGTTCGCGCGTCCCACACGAGTACCTGGCCACCGATGCTGCGCTTGCCCGCGGCATCCGTCACTGTCACTACGCCTGTCGCCGCCGCTACCTTCTCCCCGTCAGTGGAGAAGGCAAATGCTCGGGGGCCCCCGTGCTGTGTGGGCTCCTCCAAGCTGATCTGCGCGGGCTCGGTCCAAACGCGTGACTCGCCCTCAGCCCCAGCGCCGTCCTGAGCGCCGGGTGCCGGTGTGACTCGATTTGGCGCAGGCCCACTGGCGGGATCGCCTTCTCGCCGCGAGCACCCGGCCACGACGAGACCGGCAACAGCCGCACCCACCAACACACCAACGAGACCGGTGATACCTGTCCTGAGCGTCAGTGAACCCTCCCTTTGTCGCAGCCCTCTGCCGCCTACTCTCTACAACTGGTTCCATAGCCTGCCATGGGGCCACCTGTGTGCGTCTCCGCCCTGGCAACGGGGATGCTAAGGGGCTATGGGACCAGTTGTCGCGCCGTGCTCGCGGAGCAACTTCGCCACTTCGGTGTGGCCCGCCGCAACGGCTACCGTGAGGGCGGTGCGATGGAGGTTGTCCGCGGCGTGCACGTCGGCACCCCGCTCCAACAGCAGCCTCGCGACCTCGATGTGGCCCCCCGACGCTGCGCCGCCCAAGGGGGTCCCTCCGCCCGTAACACGGACATTGACATCCGCGCCGGCGTCGAGCAGTAGCTGCACGCAGTCGGGGTGCCCCCATGCCGCGGCGAGGAGCAGCGGCGTCCGGCCGCTCCCATCCGCGGCGTCCACCTCCGCGCCCCGCGCCAACAGCAGGCTCACCACCTCGGCATGGCCCGCCCAGGCCACCACGTAGAGCGGCGTCATCTCTTCGGTGTAGGTTGCAGCGCGGACGTGGCCGTCGATCTCGGCGCCGGCATCCAACAGGAGCTCCGCGACGGCCCGGTCGCCTCTGGCGGCCGCCTCGTGCAGCGGCGTTCGGCCGTACTTCCCGGGCGCACTGGCGTCCGCACCGCGGCGCAAGTGCTTCCGCACGTCGCCGGCGTCTCCCGCCTTGACGGCGTCAACCAGCGTCTCGTGCTTGGGCGCCCGCGCGCAGCCTGCCAGGCAGACCAGTGGCGCCAGTGCTGCCACACACAGCCAGCCTGCTCGCATGGCCCAACTCCTCCCCCCAGGATTGCTCCATGCCGACTGCGCCATCCTCGACGCGCCGGTCACAAACCCGGCCATTCCCCTTCGGTATGGGCTGGACATGCTCGGGCAATGGAGGCTCGAGGGACTTCGTGAGCTTCCAGGGCCGTTCTCCTGCATCCCTGCTCGAGTGTTCGAGCCCCAATCCCACATCTCGGCCTTCTCTCATCGCTGACGACCTCGCTCGGCGAGCCACGCCTCTGTCACGACAGTCACGCGGGTGCATACACTCCATCATGGCGCACTGCCGTACGCGCGCAAGAACAGAGCTATCCCGGTCACTACGAAGCCTGCCGCCCCGAGCAGCCCCCCGACACCTATCACTCCGACGGGGACCGCCCAGATGAGGTGCCATAGGCACTGACGCTTCTTGGAGACAGCAGCGATGACCGAGAAGAGGACAGTCGCAGCAAGCGCGCCAAGAGCTGCGCCGACGGCCGCTCCCACGCAGAAGCCGTATCGCATCAGGTACGCGTCGTCACTCATCGGTGGGGGGCCCTCCCGGCTTCGGTTGTCGGCGAGGCCCGGGCCCCGCCTGTACCGCGTCGGTTGCCCTGCCTCGGCGCCCGTCCTGCCTCCGGTAGCGCAGTCAGGCCCGGCCTATTTCGCCCCGTGCAACTTGAGCAAGTCCACGATAGCCTGCCGCTCCTCGTCTCCGTCGAAGTACTTGAGCTGCTCCTCGCTGTAGCGGCTCATGGTGGCCAGGACTTCCTCGAGGCGCTTCTTTGCCAGATCCAGCGGCGTCTCACCGCGGGTAGCCTTCGGGTTGGGGTCTGCCCCACGCTCCAGGAGCAGACGGACGACCTCCACATTGCCCCAGTTCACAGCTTCGTGGAGCGGGGCCCAGCCCTTCTGGTGGTCTTGGGCGTTGATGTCCGCGCCGCTGTCCAGTAGCAGCTCGACCATCTCGACACTCCCATGCGGCGCGGCTCTGCTGAGGGGGCGTTGACCATAGCTGCCCTGGGCATTGACGTTCGCGCCCGTCTCAACCACCTCCCGGACGGCGTCCACATTCTTGCTCTTGACCGCCGCCTCAAGGCGCTGGTAGTCGGCCGAGTCAGCCTGCGGCGTGTCCTGAGCACCGGGTGCCGGTGTGGCTCGATCTGGCGCAGGCCCCGTGGCGGGATCGCCGTCTCGCCGCGAGCACCCGCCCATGAGGACACCCAGAACGGCAGTGCCAACGAGCACGCCCGCGAAACCGGCTATGCCTCTTGGCAGCATTGCGCTTCCTCCCCGTTTCGGTTGTCGGCTATGTCCGGGCGCTGCAGTTGGGGCACGTCACTGCTTGCTCAGCCATCCTCAGCACGCCCGGCAGCTACTCGGTGGCTCCGTGAGCGCGCAGGAGCTCCGCGAGCTTGGGGTTGCTGGTGGTCGCGTAATGCACGGGAGGATAGCCAAACTCGTTCCTGACGTTCACGTCCGCTCCATGCTCGAGCAGGGCTCTTCCCACCTCGAGGTGTCCCCATTCGGCAGCCGTGTGCAAGGGTCGCCAGCCGAGAGGACCGTTGGCGTTGGCGTCCGCCCCATGCTCGAGGAGGAGTCTCACGACCTCAATGCGGTTGCTCCGGCTCGCAAGGTGCAGCGGCACCTTGCCGAGGCGGTTCTTCGTGTTGGGATCTGCGCCGGCAGTCAGTAACCTCTTCACCTCCGCTGTGTCTCCTGCCTCAGCGGCGCGGTGGATAGAGGGGCTGGCTTGCCTTCCCTTCTGAGCTCCGGCAACGCCTCGGTCAGGACCCGCTTTGGTGCCTCGGCTGCGCGCCCCGCTCCGGCAGCCCTCGAAAAAGCCGGCGCCAAGGAGCAGAAACATGCAGCCGAGCGCGGCGAATGCTGTGGGCTTTCCCACTTCGTCGGCCTCCCTCCGGTTGGGTGATGACGGCCCCCGGCGTCATGGGGCTCATCGCTTGTGTCGCTGTTGGCGGGGAGCGCGACCCGGCTCGCCTGAGCCACGACGCCGTTCAGCGACCCCCATCTGCGCTCGGCTTCCTTGGCTCTGGTCATCGCGGAGTGGACGGCCCAGTTGAGGCCGAACAGAAGCGCGGCCGCAAGCAGCAGGCAGATGGCGACGACATGCTTCCGTCCGCGGCGCAGTGCCGTCACCAATCCGATGATGCCTCCGAGAGCCGCGCCTCCCAGGCCGCCAAGGGCGTTGACGGCAAGTGCGAGGCCCCATTCCTCGCCCATGTATCCCGGTACGCCGACGAACATGCAGGCAAGCATGCTGCCGAAGCATAGCCCCGCCAGTCCGCCGAGGACGGCACAGAGACCGCAGAACACGACCCCGAAGGCGATCTCGGGCAGCAAGAACCGCGGTGACCGTGAAGGCCCTCGTGGTGGGGGCTGGGTCGCGCGCCCATGGCATTGGGCGCAGTCGGTGTCGGAGGCCCGCATACGGTGGCCGCACGCGGGGCAGTGAGTGGGCTCGATGGCGTCGACTACCTTCCCCTCGTCCAGGTGGGCGCCGCAGGAGAGGCACTGGGAGTCGGTCAGGTAGATGCGGGCGCCGCAGTTTGGGCAGTTGATTGTCTGGTCGGGCATTGCCGACGCCACCCGCGGCGTCAGAGCCAGGCTCCGGGTCGCCCCCGCCCCCCCTCCGCGGTACGTAGCCCCTCGTGCGTCCGTCTGGCCGGGGACGCCCGAGTCACTTCCGGCGCCGGAGAAGTGTGACGGCGGCGAGCACCACGACGACGACAACGGCGCCGATGAGGATGGGCACTATGGGCAGCGGGCTGCCCGCCTTCGCGGTGGCCTTCATCGTCGAGTCGCCGGACATTCCGGCCGACATGAGGTCGCCGAAGGAGAGCTTCCAAGTGGCGACGTTCTTCTCTTTGCTGGCTCCCGGGCCTTCTACCTCGAGCACTTCCCCGGGGAAACGAACCCTGAAGGTGAAGCCGCCATCGCCGCCAGAGTCCATCATGCCGCCCATCATCTCGCCCATTGCCTCGCCCATGCCCTCGGCCATCGCTTCGCCCATCTCGTCCATTCCCTCGGGCATCTCGGCCGTCCCGGTCATGCCCGGAGCCTCCGGCGCGGGCGCCGGGGTCGCCTCGCCGCCCAGCCGTTCGATGGCCTGCTTTGCTTCCGTGGCCTTGGGGCTGTCGGGGGGCGCCAGTCGCAGGACCTGGCGGAACTCGGACACGGCCTGGTCGCCCTGTTCCAGGGCGGAGTGGGTCCAGGCCAGGGCCCAGTGCGCGTCAAGATGGTCGGGGTCGTTGGCGATGGCCTGGCGGAACTCGGTGGCCGCCTGCGGCAGCTTCTGCTCGTTCTTGAGGGACATCCCCGCCTGGTAGTGCGTCGCGGCCGCTTCAGGGTCCGGCTCCATCGAGGGCGTCGGGGCGGGCGTCATCGTCGGCATGTCCGGTGCGGTCATCTCGGGCCCGCCTCCGCTCGATTCCAGCGTCGAGGTGAAGGTGATGACGCCGCCCTCCTCGGCGAACGTCATGGTCCGGTCGTCTCCGACGGCGGCAAGGGCGTCCACGCTGTCGAAGGCCAGTGTGATGTAGGCGTGGGTGTCGCCCTCCTTCTTCTCGCTCCTGAAGCTCTTGAGCTCGATGCCGGGCTTGCCCTCGTAGCGCTCCTTGACGTCCTCCTCGGAGAAGGGCATGCTCTCGTCGTCGCCGGAGGAGAACTGCGTCATTGCCTCGATGAAGCTGGTGTCCATCCAGTAGTGCATCGCCACCTCGCCGGATCCGTCTCGTTTGAGGGTCACTTCCTCTTCGTAGTTGATGCAACCCGGGACGAGGACCAGCACCAGGAGCATCGCGACAAGCCACATCCATGTGCGTGTCACTTGCGTCTCCTCCTTCTCAATCTACCGGTGGTGGTCCACCGTGCCGAACGAGTGGGCCCGCTGAGGCCAGAAGGGGCGTGCCCGGGGTGAGAGCTGGGCCTGTGGGGTGGTGCCCGTGGAGTCTGGTGGCGGGGCCGGCGACGCAGGGACGGTCGCCTCCGGCATTGGCCGGCCCGGCTCCACCAGCTTCCCCGCATCCAGGTGGGCCCCACAGGCCACGCACTGCGAGTCGGTGAAGTAGATCGGCCCGCCGCACTTCGGGCAATCCGACCTCTGGCTAGCCACCGCAGACCCTCCCCGCATAGCTCCATGACTCGACCTGCAGGGCTCACATGGCGGCGCTGCAGCGCCATCGCGGCCACACATGGTGTGCAGGTCTGGCAATTGATGCCTCGCAAAGGGCGTTCGCCATGCGTGATGTCAACTCCTGCGCGAGAGGCAGGGGGAGGGGACGAACTGAAGAGGAAAGCGGCGGACGGCAAAGGCCGGTGGGCGCGTGGACTGGATCCGACGTGTGTGGGGGCCATCCGGCCGCGGTGTGCATTCAGCGGAATCGCGCGAAGGTGGCCGCGAGCCCGAGCAGGAGCACGAGGCCGTAGCCGGTGACGGTGAGCAGGAGCGCGAGGCCGACTCGATGGGATACGGGCCAGTCCTCCTGCTGGGCGATGGCGAAGTTGGCATAGCACAGCGCGCCGCCCAGTGCCCCCGGTATCGCACCGCCCAGGGTCAGGATGGGTATGCCGATGGGGAGGATGCTCAGGAGGTAGAAGTACCACGGGAGCGTGTAGCTCCACGGGTGGAGGTAGGCGACCTGTTGGTTCATGAAGGTCGTGAGGTCTCTGGCGAGGCGATCCTGGTAGGAGCCGAACTTGGCGACGGTGACCTCGATGACCTCCGAGCCGTAGTACGTCGAGAGGCGGTTCTTCTCCAGGTAGCGCGTGGGCGTGCCGAGGGGGATGAGGAAGTCATGTTTCTTGCGCTGGCGCATGTGGAGGCCCTGAGGAGTGAGGGTGCAGTTGAAGTTGCCTTTGAGGTCGCGGCCGGCGCTGGACTTGATGCCGACCTTGAACTCCCAGTCGCCGCCCCAGGGAGCGACGACCGCTGTGGCGGGAGCGACTGGCTGCGTCGCGACCGGTTGGGTGGGTGGCGGGGCGACGGGCTGGGCGTAGGGCTGAGTTGGTGGGGGTGGAGACGGTTGCGCCTGGGGCTGAGGCGCCGGTGCCGGTGGCGCAGGTACGGGCTGCTGGCGGAGGCTCTGGCCGCAAGAGAGACACGCGGAATCGCTGTCGTAGTTCTCGGCGCCGCAACTGGGACAGCTGACCTTGTAGCCCATGTCCTCACCCCCGTCCCTGCCTGGCATTCGGCGTGGGGCGGGGATTCCCCTCTGCCGCGGTCACCGGGCCGTCGGCAGCAGCTTCACGATGAAGGCGTCGCCTTTGCCGACGTACTTGCTCTGGATGGCGTTC
>JASFTE010000220.1:0-7569 GCA_050114035.1 Armatimonadota bacterium
TCACGTGCGAGTATCGCTCCACCACCATGAGCTCGTCCACCGCAACACTGCCGTACTCACACACTCGTCCGATGTCGTTCCGGTGCAGGTCCACGAGCATGATGTGCTCGGCCCGCTCCTTCTCGTCCTCCAGCAGCTCCTGCCCCAACGCCGCGTCCTCGGCCGCCGTCTTCCCCCGCCGCCGCGTGCCGGCGATGGGCCGCGTGATCACCTCGCCCGCGTCCTCCGTGACCAGGATCTCAGGCGAGGCCCCGACGATCTTCAGGTCCCCGAAAGCGAGGTAGAACATGTACGGCGATGGATTCACGGAGCGCAGCGCCCGGTAGATGGCGAACGGATCGCAGCCGATCTCCATGGACAGCCGCTGCGACAGGACCACCTGGATGACGTCCCCGGCGGCGATGTACTCCTTGGCCGCCCGGACCATGTCCTCGTACTGCTCCCGGGACATGTTGGCCCGCACCTCGCCGGCACCGCCGTTCCCGTCGGGCTCGACGGCGCAAAGCGGCTCCTTGAGACACTCGATGGTCTGTTCGATCCGTCCCACGGCCGCATCGTACGCGGCGGCCGGGTCTTCGCCCGGGTCCACCGGGACGTTCTCAAGAATGCGGACCTTGTGCTGCACGTGATCGAAGATGACCACGGTGCCCGTCAGCATGAACCCGCAGTCCGGAAGCTGCAGGTCGTCCTCGGTGTCGTCCGGGAGTTGCTCGAAGAAGCGGACGATGTCGTAGCTCATGAAGCCCACGGCGCCGCCGCTGAAGCGCTCCCAGCCCTCGATGGGCACGTACGTGCGGGCCTGGACGTGCGCTTTGAGAACGTCGAGGGGATCTGCATCGGCAGGAATCTCAGACGTGGTCGGCTCGTCGCCGGCTGCCGTCGTCGTCACGGCCGTGCCCTTGCTGAACAGCGTAGCCGCCGGCTGCACGCCCATGTAGCTGTACCGCGCCACGTTCTCGCCGCCCGCGACGCTCTCCAGCAGGAATGCGTACTCGCCATTCCGCGCGGTCAGCTTCAGGAAGGCCGAGACGGGAGTCTCCAGGTCGGCGAGGATCTCCCGGTACACCGGCACCAGCGCGCCGCCCTCCGCGCCTCGGAGCGCCTCCTGCGCCTGCTCACAGAAGGCATCGCGTGTCGGCTGGTACGGCTGCGCGCCCTTCTGGCTGCGCGCGCTTCCACGACGTATCACCACCCCAGGTTCATCAGCTCCTTCTTGATTGTGCATTGGAAAAGACAACCGCGGGCGTTCTCTGCGAATCGCCCGCGGCATTGGGTCTACTTGGTCTTCGAGGCTCTCTCAGATGCACAGCCCTGCCGATGGGCGAATCTACACGGATGCGTCCGGTCGCCAAGCCCAGCGGCGGATGTCCGATCGCACTGCTGGCATCTGATCTCTGCCTGCTTCATTCGCACTGTACATCAGGCGCAGGTGTTTGTCAACACGGGAACTGGGGCACTGGGGCACGAAAAAAGGGAGGCGGCCGCAGAAGGTAGCACCAGCCCGACAGCGAATACACGCCCGATGCGATCCCGTGCCTGGTCGCTGGGCTCGTCACCTGCGACCGGACGGGCCAATCGGGCACACGGTCTACCAAAAAGGGGAGGGACCAAGTGAGTACACCCGAAGCCGGCCAGGGCGCTGAGGCCCCGGCCGAGTACAACCGCACTCGTCTCTTTGTCGCTAGCTGCATCGCCCTCGTGGCGACGGCGTTCGCCTTCTCCATCCGCGCCGAGATGCTCGGTGAGCTCGGCGAGCACTTCGGCCTCGGCGATACGCTCCTGGGCTGGATCGCTCTGGCCGGTATCTGGGGCTTCCCCATCGCCATCCTCATCGGCGGCCCGCTCTGCGATGTCTTCGGCATGGGCCCGCTGCTACGTGTGGCCCTCATCTGCCACATCGTCGGCACCGTCGGAACTGTGCTTGCCGGCCTTGTCCCTGAGACCGGCTTCTGGCCGCTCTTCGGCTCGACCCTGGTCATCGCACTGGGCAACGGCCTGGTGGAGGCGACCATCAACCCGCTCGCGGCGACGATCTACCCCGAGCAGAAGACCCACAAGCTCAACCTGCTGCACGCTTGGTGGCCTGGCGGCCTCGTCATCGGCGGCCTGGGCGCGTATGCGCTGACCCAGTTCGGCCTCGGCTGGCAGGTGAAGATTTGCCTCGTGCTGGTGCCGGCGGTCGTCTACGGGATCATGTTCACCGGCCAGAAGTTCCCGGCCACCGAGCGCGTCCAGGCGGGCGTCTCCACGGGGGAGATGTGGCGCGAGGCGGTCAAGCCACTGTTCCTCCTCTGGCTCCTCTGTATGGTGTGCACCGCCTCAACCGAGCTTGGCCCGGGCCAGTGGGTGCCCAAGGTCGTGACCGATGTGCTTCAGGACACAACGGCCTTCGCCGGGGCCGGGACCCTGGTATTTGTGTGGATCGCTGGCGTCATGTTGGTCGGGCGTCTGTTCGCCGGCCCCATCGTGCATCGCATCACGCCCATCGGGCTCCTGGCCGGCTCGGCGGTCTTTGCGGCCATCGGGCTGAGGTGGCTGGCTACGGTGGACAGCGTCGTCAGTGCCTTCATCGCGGCCACCATCTTCGCCGTGGGCGTCTGCTACTTCTGGCCCACGATGCTCGGCGTCACCTCGGAGCGGTTCCCGAAGGGCGGCGCCCTGCTGCTGGCCGTGGTCGGCGCGACCGGGATGATCTCCGCCGGCGCCGCACAGCCCGTCATCGGCTGGCTCTCCGAGCACAAGGGCCCGAACATGGCCTTCGGCTACTTCGCGCTGCTGCCGACGGCGCTCATCATTCTGTTCGGCGCCATGTTCGTCCGCGACCTCATGAAGGGCGGCTATCAGGTCGTGAAGCTCGGCGAGGGCGAAGGTGGGGAGTCGTCTGAGCCGGCGTCCGATGAGGGGCAGGCCGCCGACGAGGGCAGCGAAGAGTAGGCTGGACGCAGCGACGAGTCTGACAGAAATACGCAACGCGCGCTCCGATCCGGGGCGCGCGTTGCTATGAGTCACCCTTTGACGAGCGGAGGCAGGCGCGGACGGAGCTCTACGTCAACTTCCACGGAGCCCGGTACTCATAGTGCAGCAGCTTGTTCGCCTTCTTCGGGCTGGTGATTCGCTCCTGCTTCGGGTCCCACTCGATGCGCGCCTTCGTCTCCAGAGCGATGTTGGCCAGGAGCGCGAAGGTCGTCGAGCGATGACCCTCCTCGACGTCGGCGTTCGGCTTCTCTCGCGACTTCACGCAGTCCAGGAAGTTGCGCATGTGGGCACCCGTCAGGTCCCCGTCGCTGCCCTTGACTCTCATGGGTTCCATCCGCTTCTCGTCGCTCTGGAACTGGCCGCCTCTCTCCGGCACGATCTCGAAGCTCCCGCCGCTGGCGGACACGCACCCGAGCGTCCCGCGCAGCTCTGCGTCGCCGCTGATCGCCTTGGTGTGGCTCGCCTCGTACTGGCCGAAGATCAGCAGGCAGCCGGAGGGGAGCTCGAAGATGGCCTCCAGCGTGTCCGGAATCGACCGGTCATCATCCACGGCATAGTTTCCCCCGAGGGCGCAGACTGACGTTGGGCCCACCTCGTCGAGCACCCACCGGATGAGATCGAAGTAGTGCACCCCCCAGTTGCCCACCTGCGACGAGTACAGCTTCCGCCAGCGGAACTTGTAGGGGTGGATCGTGTCACTGAAGGGCCGCGCTGGCCTCGGCCCCAGCCACATGTCCCAGTCGATGTGCGCAGGGGCGTCGCCCTCCGTGGCGTTGCCGATGCCGTCAGGATACATGTTGCTGATCCGGTAGCAACGAGCCACAGTGACCTTGCCCACCGTGCCCTGCCGAATCAGCTCCCGGAGCTGCCGCGCCACCGTTGAGGAGCGCCGGTGCGTGCCCACCTGCACGACGCGGTCGCTGCGCCGCGCCGCCTCCACCATGCGCCGCCCCTCGAAGATGGTCATCGAGAGCGGCTTCTCCACGTACACGTCCTTGCCGGCGTCGCACGCCCAGATGGTCTGGAGCGCGTGCCAATGGTCCGGCGTCGCGATCACTACGGCGTCAATGTCATCGCGCTCCAGCATCTCGCGGCAGTCGCCGTAAAGGGCCGGCTTCCGCTCCACGCGCTCCGCGGCGCTGTTCAGCACATGCGCGTCCACGTCGCACAGCGCCACGACCTCCACATCGTCGTTCCGCATGGCCGCCTTCAGGAGCTGCCCGCCGCGGTTGCGCACGCCGATGAAGCCGAGCCCGATCCGGCCGTTCGCGCCCAGCGCCGTGCCCGGCGCCAGTGCCGCCGCGGCCCCGAGGGCCGCGCCGGTCTTCATGAATGTGCGTCTCGAAAGCTCAGGGGGCATGAGCTGTCTCCTCCCGTTGGGAATCCCGCGCGTCTCGACGGCTACCCCTTGGCCCGCATCTCCTGCTCCATCGCCCGCAGGTACGCGATCTCCTTGCTCGTCAGCTCGATGCGTTGCTCGAGGTCATCGGCCTGGAACTCGCTGTGGAAGCTCAGGGGGCCGGGAAAGCCGTGCTCGACAAGCCAGGCCACCATCGACTTCCAGTCCACCAGTCCCTGGCCCATGGGCACAACCTGCGTCCGCACCGCACCATCGTCCCTCCTGTACTTGAGTGTGTCCTTGAGGGCGACCATGGAGAGCCAGTCGGCGACCATGTCCAACGCCATCGGCAGTGGCTCGCCGCAGATGTTCAGATGCCCCGGGTCGAGGTAGGCGCCGACTTGCTTCGGGTCGAAGTCCCTCAGCACGTGCATCAGCGCCGACGCGTTGCACGCCAGGTTGCTCCTGCTGTGCGTGTGCAGGCACGGCTTCACGCCGTACCTGGCGCCGATCCTGGCGAAGCCCGCGACGTCGCGCTTCATCTCGTCTACGGCGTTCCAGTAGCCGCCGCGGTACTTCCAGTAGCCGATCTTGACGAGGCCGATCTTCGCGTCTCCGCACGCGCGGAAGACGGGCTCGGCGGATGCGTCGGACGGATCGTTGAGGCTCGTCGGGGCCGATACCATCGGTACCGCAAGCCCGGCGGCCCTGATCTTCTCGGCCGCCGGCGCCAACGCCTCAGCCACATTGTCCGGGTTCACCGGATAGCCGGGCCGCACCGTGAGATCGAACCCATCGGCCCCAATCCGCTTGACCGACTCGATCATCTGCCCCACGGACTGCCCCTTCAGCTTCTTGCTGAAGAACACGCACTGCATCGCGGCCTCCGTCCCTCGCTTTGCGCCGGGCGTGGCCCTCTGTGCCGGGGCGTGCGAGACACCCGCGGCGAGGCCAAGCCCGGCCGCGCATGACGTCTGCAGGAATGCTCGTCGGTTCATTCCGGACCTCCCCGGAACTGAGCCGGCAGCGACTTCGGAGCTGGCGCCGCCACTCGCCAGCGGCCCTCTGAGCTACTTCGCTTTCGGGACCACCACGATCGCGATCGTCGTCTCGGTCTCTCCTTCGTCCCGTGTGACCGTTATGGTGACGTTCCGTGTCGGCTCATCTCTGGTGATCATCAGGCGTCCGGGCTGCGACATCTTGGCGGAGGCGCCCTCGCCGTACTTGCTCTCGTAGAACTGGGCTACCTTGTCGAACGAGTCCGACGTCGTCAGGGATGCGCTGCGGGTCGTCGCCCCTTCCATCTCCATAGTGCTGCCGCCCTCCGATGTCGCCCCCGGGTAGACCTCGACGCCCAACGCGGCTAGATCCACGTCTCCGCTGATCTCGACCTTTCCCTCGCCCTCCTCGGACGTTACGGTCATCCTCGCGTCATCGCCCTCCCCCTCCAACTCCACCGTCGCCTTCTCGCCCTCGTCCGTCTCCATCGTGACCGTCGTCCTATCGCCGCTCCTATCGGTCTCCACCGTGGCCTTGTCGCCCTCCGCAGTGGTGACCGTCCTCCGCTGCTTCGTGCATCCGATCAGACAACCCAGCAGTGCAGCCATGAGCGTCGCGTACGTCAGCATTCTGAGCATCGTTCTTCCTCCTGGTGTGTGATGGCGCCGATGACGGCAGCGCCTCACCTGATGATCGTTGCTCTCCGTGCCACCCGCGGGCTGGACTATCGCTCGCGGGGCGTGGGCCAGTCCAGGTGTTTGTGCAGGAAGTCAAACGTCCCCTTCCCGTTGATCATATGCCCGCCGTCGAAGAACTCGATCTCCGTCCGCGCCGGAATGCCGAGGGCAGTATAGAGCCGTCGCACCTTGGCATACTCGTACGCCACCCATTCATCCGGCGCGACACCGTCGTCATGCCCGCGCTCTACCATGAATGGCCGCGGCGCGATCAGCGCCGCCAGCTCCGCGTAGTTGAACGTGTGCCCGAGATCGAACTCGAACATCTCGTACTCGCCACTGAATATGTAGCTATAGCGCCTTCGCGTCGTCGTGTTCTTCCAGATCCACTCGTTGAAGTCCGCCGAGCAGATGGACAGCGCGTACCCCTCCAGCAGCGCCGGCACCCGCATGGCCGTCTTGCCGCCGTACGAGATGCCGTAGAGGCCGATGCGCTCCGGGTCTACGAACGGCAGCGCGCCGAGCCACTCGAGCGTCCGCTCGTGCTGCCGCGCGATCACCGCGAACAGCGACTTCTTCAGCGGATTCGCCTTCCGCTGCAGCACCCGGAACTTGTCCCTGCCGATGTACGGATTCTGCGGGCAGTATACCACGAACCCCCGGTCCGCAAGCTGTGCGCCAAACGCCCGGTACGCGTCGCTCATGCCCCGCACAACCGGCTTGTCCGCGGTACCCTCGAGCCCATGCTGGCACACCACCACCGGCCGGCGCTCCCGGCTGGTGATGTCCTTTGGCACGAGCAGAATCCCGTACGCGAACACGTCCGGCCACACGTCGAGCACGACCTCGTAGCTCTTCCACCTCGGCTCCTCGTAGGCCAGCCGCGTCCGCGCATTCGGCGGCAGACTCGCGGCAGGGAACCGACCGATCACCTCGTCCCACAGGTAGTCTCGATACCGGCCGCACGTCTCGCGCCAGCGTGCGATGGACGACGTGTCGGCCTTCTCCCAGAACTCCCGCCGCACCCGCTCCGAGTGCTCGACGAGATTCTGGGTGAACGCGCAGAGCTGATCGAACTGCCGCCGGAGGCGGGGGAGAGGGTCGTACGCGCCGCGCAGGTCCTTCGGCGCCTCGCCCGCCGGCTCCGTTGCCTCCACCGTGAACGTCTCCATGAGCGCCTGCAGCGCCGCCTCCGAGCCCGGCTCTCCCTCCCCGTCGTCGCTGACCACGAGCTGCAGCTCCCCGTCGGCCTTGAGCCTGCGATAGGGGGTCCGCGCCCGATTGTACTCGGACTCCACGGAGTCCAGCGGTGGCGTCCTCAGCCGCCCCGGCGCTGCCCCCTTGCGCCCGTCGCGCGGTGCTGGCGGGCCCTCGACCTCCGGCCCCCGGCACGCCTCTACGATGAGCGTCCGCGGCGCGATGAGACCGGCCAGCTCCGCATCGCCGAACTCGTGCAGCAGCCCCCACACGTTGCGGTATATCGGCTCCTCCCACACATCCTGCCGCGACTCGAAGTACCCGCTCACGACGGCAGCATCGATCCGCGGATCCGCCGCCCCGCTGTACAGCGCCAGCAGC
>JASFTE010000221.1:0-7538 GCA_050114035.1 Armatimonadota bacterium
AGCCTGTTGCCGGTGGGTTGCGCCGGGGTCGAGCCGGGCACCTCCCTCGCCGGACCAGAGGGATAGTCCGCTCGTCCGACGAACCAGCGCCTCGTCGCCGCCCCGGACACAGAAGGGCGTGGAAGCGCACTGAGCACGGAGTCCGACACATACGATCCCGCCACGCGCCCTGGGTATCCGCGGCCCGGGCGCTATAGGCCCCGGCCGTTTGGCAAACTCATCGCCGCCATGAGCTGCATGCCGGCGAATGCTCCGGCATCGCTGCGCCGCATCTACGGCGATGACCTGGCGCTCATCGGCGAGCGGCTGAAGTTGTACCGCGCTGTGCTCCATACGGCCGGGAGGCACGGCCACGAGCAGGAGATCGTGCTCGTGCGCTCGCCGTGCCGCATCAACCTCATGGGCGTCCACGTGGACCATCGGCGCGGGGAGCTGAACTACCTCGCGCACGCGCGCGAGGTCGTCATGGCCGCCTCGCTGCGCGACGATGACGAGGTCCGGCTCGTCAACACTGAGAACGACCGCTTTCCCCCGCGGAGCTTCCGCATCAGCGAGGAGATCACCCGCGGCCCCTGGGGCGAGTGGCTGGAGCACATCGAGAGCCCTGGCGTGGCCGGCGAGCTCGAGCGGACGCGGGGCGACTGGGTCAACTACGTCAAGGGGGCCGTGCTGCGCCTGCAGCACCGCTTCCGCAACTGCCCCCTCTGCGGCATGAACCTCGCCGTGACCGGGGATATCCCCCGCTCGGCCGGACTCAGCTCCTCCTCGGCCGTGTTCGTCGCAACGGTCATGGCCACGCTGTGCCTCAACGACCTGGACGTGCCCCCCGGCGAGCTGGCCGACCTGTGCGGGGAGGGCGAGTGGTTCGTGGGCACGCGCGGCGGGGCGGGCGATCACTCGGCTATGATCCTCGGCCGGCGCGAGCATATCGCCCGGGTCCGCCAGTTCCCGCTGGAGCTGCTCGAGTATGTGGCGGTTCCCGACGGGTGCGATGTGGTCATCTGCAACTCCCTGCGCACGGCCGAGAAGTCCAGCTCCGAGCTCAGCGCCTACAACGAGACCATCGCCGCGTACGGCACGTGCCTACTGCTCGTAAAGGACGTGCTCGTCAAGGAGATGGGGCTCGACGCCGCGCTAGTCGCCGAGACGGTCCAGCACCTCGGCGACATCAATCTCAACCGGGACGCGTTCCCCGACGGGCTCATGTACCGCGTGCTGCAGCACATTCCGCAGCTCATCACGCGGGCGGAGCTGCTCGCCCGGCTCCCGGAGCACCGGGAGACGCTCGAGGGCATCTTCAGGACTCACGAGGAACCCGAGCACGGTTATCGGTCGCGCGCCGTGGCCATGTTCGGGCTGTCGGAGATCGCTCGCAGCGGCGGCTGCGCCGAGATGCTGAAGCGAGGGGACCTGGAGGCCTTCGGGGAGCTGATGTACACCTCGCACGACGGAGACCGCGTGGTCAGCTTCGATGCGGACGGCAATCAGACCCCGTTCGACAACGAGCGGACGCGCGTCACGGACAAGTACCTCGACGGACTCATCGCCGAGGGCGCTCAGCTCATGTATCAGCACGGCGGCTACCGGTGCAGTTGCGAGGAGCTGGATCAGCTCGTTGACCTCTGTCGACGCGTGGACGGAGTTCTGGGTGCGGGGCTCACGGGAGCGGGGTTTGGCGGGTGTGTGTTGGCGTTGGTGGACTCTGAGGGGACCGACGGGCTACTGAAGGCGCTTGACGAGCGGTACTACCAACCGCGCGGGCTGGCGTTCAGCGCGGAGACGTACAGGTCGGTCGAGGGGGCGGGTGTGGTTGAGGTGTAGGGAAGAGGTTGGCGGGAGGGGCTCAAGGCGGGAACCCCACGGTCCCAGGGCGGAGTAAGGCATCGATGACAGTTGAGTCGCAGCACGATCCATTCCCGGCGGTCAAGCAGGACCGCTTCATTCGCGACAGGGGCGTCTGCGTCGCGCAGCGGCAGGAGGGGCGCAAGGTCGCCGCGGCCACGCTCAGCCTCAAGAGCGCGCGGCTCGGCGATGCGCGTCTGTCCCCCGTGCGGCGGGAGCGGGGGGCGAGCGCGGAGGAGGCCGCCCTGGCCCGACATGCGCGGAAGGCGCTCGATGCCGGCCTCAAGCTCCTCGCCGACCGGTGGCGCGCGCGGAACGTCATCGGCAGGATCGCCCGCCGTGCGGCGAAGACGACGCCGCGCATTTCTGTCGAGCTCCTGGAAGACCACTACTGCATTTCCGACGTGTTCCTCGCGGGGCCGCGTCAGTGCATCCGCGCGGATGCGACGGCGGCGGCCGATCTGCTGGCGTCATCGCCCGCGAGTGCTGCGCCGCTGTACGCGCTGGCGCTGACGCATGCACTGGCGCAGATCGGCGGCTGTGAGCCCGGCGAGGCGCTGCTCCCAGTGTCGCAGGTTCACGAGCTGCTTGGCGAGGCGGAGCGGGCTGAGCTGTGGCGCGCGCTTGGCGAGGGTGAGCTCGATACCGGCGGAGCGCTGCTCCGATTCCTGCAGGAGGCCGCCGGCAAGCCAGAGGACGAGCGTAGGCGTCTCGCGGCATGGCTCTGCTCTCGCGCGGTCATCGAGCTGCCGTACAACGCCGAGGGCGTCCGACGGGCGATTGCGCAAGAGACCGACCTGGCGGCGCTCCGGCAGCGCATCTACAGCGAGATCAACGACACGTATGTCGAGGCCGTGGACGCCGCGAACGCCGAGCGCATCGCGGACTGGTGTCACGAGACCGGCAGGCAGCTCGTCGGCGGGCGCTTCAGCCGCGCCTTCTACATCGACGCCATGCTCATGGCGAGCGCGAAGGTCCTACCGACGAGCGCCATCCGGCCGGCCGCTGAGGAGCTTGAGAATGTGGTCGCCCGGTTGGCCGGCGAGCTCACGAACGCCCTCGGCGGGCCCGTCCAGGCGGCCCTCAACCTCACGGCGCGCGACACGGTCTCCCTGGCCGAGCTCGAAGGCGTTGTCCGGAACATCAGAGACGCAGTCACGCGGCTGGAGAACGCCATGCTGGCGGCCGTCGAGGGCGACCCTCCCTCCAGCCCTGCGCAACTGGCCCGTGCGCGCGGGGCCGTGCGCGAGAAGCTCGACCGGGTCCGGGACGCCGTCTGGGCCCTGGAGCGCGCCGCCGCGGACGCCCCCAGGTCCGACCCGGCCTACATCGCCTTCTTCCAGCGGCTCTTCCCGCTCGACGCCATCAACATGGGCATCCTCAACGAGCTCCTCGACCCCTTCTTCGGCGAGGACGAACAGGTCCATCGGCTCATCCGCGAGTCCGGCCGCAACATGTACGTGACCCCGAACCTGACGGCGTGGCTGCGCAGGTGCGACCACTGGGTCGAGGCCCTGCCCGCGTACGCCAGCTACGAGATGGTCCCCCGCGACGGCGGCTATGAGGTGGTCACGTGGGTGCAGCGGTCGATCCTTGAGGATATGTACCGGCGGCATGCGGAGGATTGGGCGCTGAACATCGAGGAGGTCATGGCGCTCGAGCATGTCGCCATCGCGCGCCGCCTCCTCGTGGAGCGCCTGCGAGTCGGCGAGGGGCTCGACGAGGAGGCGGTTCGGCGGGCTGTCGTTGAGACCGGGCTCGGGGATCTGGTCGGTGACATGGCGGCGCTCGTGGAGCTCACGTATCTGAGGCTGTGCCTCCAGGTCGCGCGGGTGCGTGAGCGCCAGGGTCTCAGTCGCATGGAGGCCCTCGAGCAGGTCATCGCGAGCGATCGCTCGCGGAGCAACGTCGCCCGGGCTGCACTCGCCGAGGTGGGACGCAGCGCTGCGCAGGCGCGCAAGCGGCTTGGCGAGACGGTCCGCCGACGCCGGCTGCGGCGCCGCGCCGACCAGTTGGGGACGCTGGCCGCCAGGCGCCGCCGCGACGTGCCGTGCGCGCACGTGCTCACGACTCTCGGACCGGGCGAGACGGAGATCAACATTGAGAACTGGCTCGAGGAGTCTATGGCGCTGTTCAACGTCTCGCGGGCGCATCGGCTCGAGAAGCAGGTTGAGGCCCGCGTGGACGACTACCGCCGCCGGCTGGTCGCCGTGGGGACGCGTCTCGTGGAGGAGATGGAGCTGCAGGCCGACCTGTACGGGATCCTGGACGAGGACGGACTCGACAGCGAGGATCCGGAGGCCCTCGCCGCGGGCATCACCCGGCTGCTGGCATCCTACCCCGAGGTGGGCTCCGAGGCGGCCAAGCTCGCGCTGCTCATCGACCACGAGGAGCGTGCCGGTGCGCGTGAGCCGGCGCCGGACGATGCGGCCGAGCCGCGGTGTGTGGAGGAGCACATCGCCGCGCACCCCGAGCTCGACGCGGGTGCTGTGCAGCATGTGATCGACGCCGGCGATCTCGGCGCCCAGGTGGCGGCCTACGCCTGCGAGCACGACGTGAGCGAAGACGAGGCGGCCGCTGCCGTAGTGGACCGCAGCATGGCGCATCGGGCCGAGAGGGACGCCGCTCTGCATGCCGAGGCGCGCGGGCGTGTGCTGGGGGCGCTGGGGCTTGCCGACGAGGCGGCGTCCTACCTGCGCACGCGCCTCGATCCCACGCTCGCCACCGTCGCCGCCCGGCGGGACATCATCACGGAGAAGGGGCTCGCGCCCGAGCTCGACGACCCGCGGTATCGCTACGATGCCGCCGGGCCCTTCAAGAAGTACAACCTGCTCTACACGCCCAGCCGCGTTGACCTGGGCGCCCACGAGGTGCAGTCCGTCCGGGATGTCCCCAAATGGGTCGGCGGGCGCGACCTCGAGGCAGCGCGGGCCGGGAAGGCACTCTACGCGCTCTACAACACGGGGCCCACGGCGGTGGAGTCGCCGCGGCTGGCGGAGTTCCTCAAGGTGGGGGAGAACTTCTTCACGCGCGGCGGCGTGTTCTACCTGTCGTTGGCCGCGGGCGCGAACATCGACGCGCTGGAGATCGGCGACTTCGAGTTCTGCCGCGACGAGTGGAACAAGCGCGGCGACCGACTCGTGCTGCCGACCGGGGAGACGTACGGCGGCTTCTGCGTGCCGAAGGAGTTCACACTGCTGTATGCCATCGTCAACGCCGCCGTCGCGCCGGGGACATCGCGGCAGCTTCTTGAGGGCCTTGGCGTGCCCGCTGAAGTGCACGACGAGGTGATCGGCGATCTGCGGCGCCTACTGCGCATGCGACTGGACTGTGCCGATGCGCTGGAGTGGGAGATGCGGGCCCGGGAGCTGCTGGCGGAACGCTATGGGGAGTACTTCGCGGGGCTGGATGCGCACGGGTACGTCTCGCGGCTGTCGTCGCTGGCCCGGACGCTCGAGAAGGCGGGCGTGCTCGGCGCCGAGCGCGAGCAGCAGCGGCACCTGCGGTACGAGCTGGCCGCGTGGGTCAACAAGAAGGCGCACGGCCTCGAGGAGATCAACCGCGTCGGTCCCTTCCGGAAGGTGCACCTGATTCGGGAGCTGGCCCACGAGGCGCGGCGGAAGAACCCCGACGTTGCCGCCGACGATAGGCTCATCGGCGTCATGGCCGCGGGCTACAAGGAGGGCGAGCGCAAGGACGGGGCCGAGATCCGCATCACGGACGTCCGGTTCGGCGCGGGCGCCCGGAAGCTGGAGATCTACGCGGGGACCGCGGAGGAGCACCTCCTCAAGGACATCGACCCGGAGGGGCGCGAGGTGATTCGGCACCTCTTCGATGGGTACGAGTCACCGGCCGACGTTCGCATGGTGGGAACGTGCACTGCGTCCGACGTCTTCAATCACGTGCCCGGCTCAGGGCTCGAGGCCATCAAGGAGCACGTGCTGCAGCGGCTACTGGCGGCTGGCCTCGAGCAGAACGTCATCGACTCCAACTGCGCGGTCTACGGCGGCGATCTGGAGCGTTGGGGCGGGATCAAGGCGATGCGGGAGCCGGACCGGCGGGCGCTCATCGCGGAGATCGGACCGCGCATACATCTGCTCGTGCTCGACTGCCGCGGCGTGTACCGCACCTACGAGGAGGCGCTGCAGGGCGTCGATTTCGTGGATCTCGGCATACCGGACCCGGAGCTTCTCGATCTCATTGACAACCTCCCCAAGCTCGTCCATCTCATGCGCCGGGGTCGGCCCACGAGTGCGCTCGTCTTAGCCGACGGTACGTCGGGCGGACGGCGGCGCACGCTCTCGTACCGGTACGCGGGCAGCAAGCACAAGGTGCAGGAGCTCCTGGCGCTGGACGACGGCATCGTATACGGTGCCCTCGGACTCGGGCGCGACACGGTCGAGAGTTGGCGGCGGGAGATGGCAGAGCAGCGGGATCAGGCGGTGGAGCTGTTCGCTGCGCTCACCGAGGGCCGGCAGGATGACGCCCGGCGCATCTACGATCGCATGGCGCAGAGCGTCGCCCGCACCGGCCGCGCGGAGGAGGCCGCCGCCGACGAGGCGCGGGCCCAGCAGCTCGGCGTCGCGTCCGCCTACTACCGGCATCGCTCCCGAGCCCTGGGCCGCGTGCAGGCGGGCCTGCCGCTGGAGGAGCTTGACTTCGGCGCCTGGCTCATACTCGGGGGCACGTATGTGCTCAACGGCCGCGCCACGGCCACCCAGATCGCACAGCGGCGCGTCGAGCTCGAGCACGCGGTCGGAGCTCTGACTCGTCGCCGTCGTCGCCGGCTCCCGGCGCTCGCCCCCGCGGAAGTTGACCAGATGACCGACCTCTTCGTGCGGCCGCGCTACGAGCCCGAGGCCGACGCGGCGTACCGGGAGGTGGAGACGGGGATCGCCGGCTCCCTGAAGGCGGCCGAGGAGCAGGTGGTGTACCTCGCGCGCCGCGAGGCGCGGCGGCAGGAGGCCCAGCGCGCCGCCGCGCTCAGGCTGCGGCAGCAGGCCTTCGCCGGAGCGGCGGACCGCGTCGCCGCCGCGGCTGGTCGAGCCAGCTTCGCGGCTCTCTACGAGCGGGCGAAGTCCTGCCTCGGGAGCGGGCGCGGCGAAGTCTCGGTGGAAGCCTTCGGGGAGTTCCTCGCGTGGTCCAGGGCGGCTCTGTCCGTCCTCTCGGAGCGCCTCATGCCCTCGGAGCCGGAGCGTCGCCGGAGCATCGGGGGGCAGATCGACGGTTTATTCTCTGGCGCCGAGATCGACCAACAGCTCTACCAGGAGCTATCGGAGGCACTGGCCCGACTGGCCGAGGGCGCCGAGGGGGACACGGCCTTCCTGGAGCGCGTCGCCATGGCGCTCGAGTTGCTCGACATCGCCTCCCTCATCGAAGGCACGCAGGCCGCCGCCGGCCCGCGCGAGATGATCGTGCAACTGGCTCGCTTCCTCGACGCCACCGTCAATGCCCACATCTTCGATTACGTCCCGTGGCACTACCACAAGCAGCGCAGCGCGGCCTTCGAGAGCCTGGACCGGCAGGGGAAGTTCGAGTTGGCGGAACGCCGGCACCGCTGGCTCTACACCCACATCCGCCGCCTCATCACCACGGCGACGGAGCTCCGAGACGCCGACGCCGCCTACCATGATGCCTGGCTCGGGGACGCCGATCGCGGGATCATGGGCGTCGGCGTACGGGGGAGCAACCCGGCG
>JASFTE010000222.1:0-7493 GCA_050114035.1 Armatimonadota bacterium
CACGTTGGAGCCCGAGATGATGCACCCGCCCGACGCGTCGGGAAGCGCCCGCGCCCAGAAGCCGATGCGATAGAGGGTCGATGGCGCGAGCGTGTATTCGTCACAGACCCAGTAGCTGCTGTCCTCCCCGGTGCCCGTGACGCTGATGCAGCGCTCACCCGTGCGGCCCTGCTGCTGCCACGCGCCGCTTCCGCCCGAGAGCGACCAGCCCGCCGGCGTCTCGGCGCCCTTCTCGAAGGAGACGTTCGGCACGGGTTCGACCTGCGCGAGCGCCAGAGCAGCGGCTACGAGGAGAAACGCCGTGCCGGAAACGGCTCTTGCCAGTAGCTGTGCAGCCATATGCAACTCCCTCCCGATGGGCCGACTCGACACAACTGGGCACTCACTCATACGTCAGCCACGCCGTCGCCCTGCAGGCGCGATTCGCCGTCACCCGCATCCAGTGGGCGTGGTAGCCAGAAGGGAACTCGTGCTTGAGCCGCCGACCCGGAGCCACTGCCAGGCGGTCGTACGCGGCCCAGGTCGTGCCGGGGGTGACGCGGACCTGCACCAGGAACTGGACTGCCCCGTCGGCGTCGTGTGACAGCTCCAGGGTCTTGCGGTCAAAGCCCGTCATGAGGTACGGGTCCGACGGCTCGCCGGCTTCGACCTGCGTCTCCCTCCACGGGCCGCCGCGGCCGACGGGCTTGCCCAGCTTCCACAGGTCGTCAATGGTGCCGAACCACAGCCCTTGACCGTCCTCGCCCGCGAAGAACTGCCCATCGGGCTGCGCCCCGGTCCGCGTCCCGCTGATCACGAGCAGCCCGCGCCACGTACAGAGGTCGGCAATGAGCTTGTTGTGCGTGCAGACGGGCTTGACTTGCGCCCAGTCGGGCACGGCGCGCCCGCCGGTGCGGGGGACCTCGTAGAGCGTGCCATGGATATTCGCCAGGTACCGCTCGGAGACAGCCTCGCGCACGCCGCGGGGCCATCCGGTGGGGAAGGGCCCGTCGAACGCCTCCGGGCCCTTCGGCAGCCGCCAGCGCCGGCCCTCGACGTCCTTTACGATGACGGATGCCCCATCGGTGTCGAAGTCCTGCGTTGGGGTCCCGACCTCCTTCAGCCACTCGGAGCGATCTTCCTCCGGCTCACTGAACGCCAGTGCGCGCGTGCCGTCGAGCTTGACGTTCTTGAAGACCGTCGGCTTGGTCTCCCCCGCCCGATCGACATCCTGGGAGACCCACTCCAGCCCGCGATGGACCGCCGACGGCCGGACGATGCCAGCCGAGTAGCCGCTCGGACCGCCCGGGTCGGCCAGGGCGGCGAACAGCTTGGTCTCATCGCCGCCGGCGGATCGCGGCGTCCAGTAGTGGAAGTAGGCGGTGGCGGTGCAATCTCGACCGGCGGCCACGCGGATCCACTCGCCCAGCAGGTGCTCGGGGAACACGTGGAAGGAGTAGCCGCCGCCGGGGACCTGGACTTCCCGATAGGCGGACCACTCACCGCGACCATCACGGTCGATCTCCAACGAGAAGGTCACGGGCTGATCGGCGTCGTGCGCGAGATGGAGGACGCGCTGCTCGTAGCCGGCCAGCAGGAACGGAACGGAGGGCTCCCCGGCGCGGACGGCATCGTCCATCCACACGCCGCCCCAACCGGCACGAGGACCGAAGCGCTCCAGGCCCTCGCGCGTGCCGAACCACAGGTTGGACTGCGGCTGCCCGCACAGGGGGTTGGCCATCATGGAGGCGTCGTCGGCGCCCAGGATCACTCGCCCGTTCCAGTGGCAGAAGTCAGGGATGTAGCGCAGATGGGTGCAGATGGGTCGAATGCCGGCGGTGCTTGCCGCGCTGAAGCCGATGGGGAAGTCGAACATGGTGCCGTGCACGCACATCATTGGCCTGCCCGGCTCGATCTCCCGGATGCGGGGCCACTCGGTGAACCAACCGTGGCGCGGGTCGAAGGTGTGGCTTCCCTTCGGGAGACGGAACGTGTGCCACGCGCCGCCGTCGAGCAGCTTCAGGATGATGGACCGCGCGTCCCAGCCCATCGCCCACAACGGCGCATTGTCATCGGGGCTGCCATTGATGCCCCCCGGCCCCGTCACGTCGAGGAACTGCTTCCGCTCGACGATGTGCCACTGCTTGCCATCCCATTCCGCGAGGATTCCGGCCTCCTCGCCCTGCGGCGGGCCGCCCACGAGGTACTCACGATCATCGTCTCTGCCTCGCTCGCCGTTGTTGGCGATGACGACGCGTCCCTGCGCCGTGTACGCGCCCTTGCCGTGCCAGCCGGGCACGGGCTTGTCGAAGAGCCTGGTGACTTCGAGCGAGTGCACATCGACCTCGTAGATGGCCCCCTCCATGTCGAAGAAGTACACCTTGTTGGCCGGGTCGGTCAGGTGCCGCATGGCGGCGGTCATCCGCCCGCGCAGTTCCTGCAGGTCGGTGGCGCGCACGTTGCGCTCGGCGTCGATGAAGTACGGCCCGATGATGAGCTGGTTCGACTCGCGGTGGACCATCCGGCTGGCATGCGTCCCGCCGACGCTCTCGGGGCGGACGGTGAGGTTCAGCTGCTCGTCCACCTCGTACAGCTTGTCGTTGCTGCCGGTGGTCTTGTGCTGCGGGTAGGTGATGTACCACAGCCGTCCCGCCCAGGGCACGATGGCGCCGATGCCGGCTTCGCCGTGGGTCATGTCCTTCTTGCCGGGCTCGGGCTGGTTGTGTGCAGTGAGGTGCGGGTAGATGCCGGAGATGCAGAGGTGTCGGTCGGCGCTCATGGCTCCTTCGGCTCCCGTGTTGGCAGCATGTGCGGACAGCGCAATGCATACGAGGTGGCCAAGCATGGGTCGTCTCCGTGTGAGGCGCAGCCCGGTTGCGAGCCGCAGCCATGATGGGCCCGTGCCCGCGGGGGGCCGCAAACGGTTCAGTCGAGCACCTGGTCCAGACCGCCCATCACCTTCTGGAACGCCTCGACGTACAGCCCCATCAACTCCAGTCCATTGGGTGGATTGACGTCGAAGACGTAACAGTGGGAGTCGAAGAACTCGTTGGAGATGGGGTACCTCTCGGCGCGATACTCCACCTCCAGCTCATGACACCGCCACGGGCAGCCCTTACCGTACCCAACGCGCTTCTGGAAGACGTCCTGCGCCGGCACGGACGTCCGCTGCCACTGCCCCACGGGAACGCCCTCGGCCGCGAGCGCCTTCTGCACAGCCTCGCGCATCGCCCGAGGCGAGACATCCAGTCCCACCTCGTCCGGGCGGAAGCCCACGACATAGTTGTAGTACACATGGTCGCAGTGCTCCGGCACAAGAGGCGTCTCGATACCCGCGATGGGGCTCAGGTGCTCCGTGAGGAACCGGCAGTTCCTCACCCGGAGCGCGTTGTTCGCGTCGAGCCGCTTGAGCTGGCTGCGAACGAAGGCCTGACTGAGCATGTCGCCCCGGTACATCCATCCGAGCCCGTGCGCGTTGTACTCCTGCTCTTCTCGCTCTCTTCCCGGCACGACCAGCTCGCCGAAGTACTGCAGCCGCGAGGCCCGCTCATGTACCGCGTCGTCATCGGTGGTGAACAGGCCGCCCTGGCACCCGCTGCTGAGCGTCTTGGATGCCTGCGTGCTGAAGCCGGCGGCGTCGCCCATCGAGCCGCACAGGCGGCCCTTGTACCTCGCGCCGTGGGCCTGCGCCACGTCCTCGATGACGCTGAGGTTGTGCTTCCGGGCGACCTCCAGGATGGGGTCCATGTCCGCCGGCATGCCGTGGATGTGCACCGGCATGACGGCCCTCGTGCGCTCCGTGATGGCCCCCTCGATCAGGGCCGGATCAATGCAGTACGTCCGGGGGTCGATGTCCACGAACATGGGTATGGCGTTGTGGTGCAGCACCGCCGCCGCGCTCGCCCAGAAGGTGAAGGCGGGAATGATGACCTCGTCACCGGGCCCGATGCCCAATGCGCCCACGCACATGTGCAGCGCGGCCGTGCCGCTGTTGACCGGGATGCAGTGCTTCAGCCCCATGTACTCGGCCCATTGCTTCGCGAGTGCCTGCGACTGGGTCCGCTGCTGTTCGGTGATCTTGGGAGTGTCGAGCACTTCCAGGACCGCCTGCCGGTCCGCCTCGGTGACCTCCGGCCACGGCCTCACGAATCCCTCGGGTACGGTGCGTTCTCCGCCGTGTACGGCCAATGTCTTCGCCATGAGAGTGCTCCCGTGTTGGGCCCTTGCCGGGCCGACGCTCTCGCGCAGAGCGATAGGTCAGTCGCCGCGACGGTCACGCCCCAACGAGCCACAGGATCGCCTCCGCCACCCGCTGCCGATCCGCCTCGAAGTGCACCTCGCGGTCCCGGTCCGTCCCCGCCTCCAGGTCCATCATCTCGTCGAGGATGTATCGAGCCGCTCCAGCCGGAAGTTGTCCGGGTAGACCGGCCCGTCCTCCCGCTCCGCCTCCCTCAGAATCCGGATGATCTGCCCGTCCGTGAATCGCTTCCGCTTCATTGCGGCCCTCTCCTTGTCCGAGAGATCCTAACATATCCAGTGGACCAGTTTTCGGGGGGCATGCCCAGCCCGCGCCACGTGGTGGGAGGCAAGGCGAAAAAAAGTGCCGGGGCCGGGATGCGGCCGCCGGGTCGATTGAGCTGACAATGGCAATCGCAGAAGGTGTCCACGTGCTGCACCATGAAACCCGAGGCAGAATCCTCGTCTGAGAGCAGACCTCCAGCCAGATGGCTGCGGGTGTTGGGAAGAGGGGTAATGGCATGAGAAGCCGGGAGTGTATTGCGCTCCTTGTCACCACTGTCCTGGTGGTTGTATCGGCGCTGGCGGCGCTGCAGCTGAAGCGAGAGCGGGACGCGATCCGGACGACGCTGACCCAGTACGCCGCGGCGGTGCCCATCGCCATGGTGGGCGCGCCGGGGGCACGCGAGCCGCAGCGCCTCGCGGCGCTGGTCCGGGAGGCACGGGACAACATCCGACAGGGGCAGTACTCTGTGGCGGACGAGCGACTCGCGCAAATCCCGCGGGAGAGGCCGGCACGTGCGGAGGAGGCTCGAGATGGGCCGCCGCCGGCCCCCGAGGCCCGGCGCCCGCGCCCGGAGCGTGCCCCCGGAGAGGGCGCTTTGCGGCGACCCCTCCGGCCGGGTGGAGGACGCAGCTTCCGGGGCCTCGATCCCAAGGCGCGCGAGTTCTTCGATGCGCACCCGGAGTTGCGAGACCGGGCGCGCGCCCTCGCCGGGAGGATAATGGCCGGAGGCCGCGAGGGCGCCGACGTCGAGGAGGCGCAGGAGCTCCTGAGGGAGGCGATGTCAGCGGCCGAGCGGGGCGATGCAGAGACGGTGGGCCGCTTCATCGAGCGGACCCAGAGGGCACTCGGAGTCCCTCGCCGCCGTCGCGCCCCCCAGCGGGAGCGTGCCGCCCCTGACCGGGAGCGCCAGGGCAGTCGGACGGAGCGTCCGTCGCCTGAGGTGGACACATTGCGGCGGCGCGTGGCCCAGTTCCAGGAGGCGGCCCGTAGAGCCCAGGCCGAGGGCAGGGATGTCCGCGATGCGAACGCCCTGATGCCGAAGTTGCGTGATGCCGTGGCAGCGCGCGACGCGAAGCGCGCGGCGGAGCTGCTCGAGGAAGCCACGGCGAGGCTGCAACGCGCGAAGCCGGCACAGCGGCGTCCGGGGCAGCGAGAAACCCGGCGCCCGCCCGGAGGCAGGCCCCGCGGCGCAGGAGATCGGGAACGCCCACTGCCATCGCAGACGACCGCGGCACGCCGGCTCGTCCAGACGCTCATGGCCACGATGGCGAGGGAACAGGACTCACTCAACAAGGCGTGGACGAGCATCCTCAATGCCGAGCTCGCACTGCGCGAGAAGAACCAGGACCAGGTGCGGGAGATCCTGCGAGACGCCGCCGGGGAGCTTGTCCGCATCGAACGCGGCCGCCGGGCGCTCGTGAGGCTCTCACGCGAAGGCCCGGGCCGGCCCTCCGAGCGCGAGGGCGGCGCGGGGGTTGAGCGGGCAATGGCGCGCCTTGGGGGGCCGCTCCCCGTGCCGTTCGTGGAGCCCCGCGAGGCCATCGCGCAGATCGGCGAGGCCTTCGACAAGGTCCACACGCTGAGCGACGAGGAGTACGCCGAGAGGAAGCCACGGCTGGCCATCGCGCTGCTCGAGCGCGTGGTCGTGACACCCGAGGAGCCGGAGGAGGAGGCCGGAACTCCTGTCACGGAGGAGGCCGTGCGGCGGAAACTGGAGGCAGCCGAGGAGCCATACCGCGACGCGAGGGCGTCGGACGGCTCGAAGGCGGACAAGGCGGAGCGACTGCTGGCTGAGGCGCGGCGCCTGCTGTATGAGCGGGAATACGAGGAGGCCAACGAGGCCGCGGACCGGGCCCTCGAGCTGCTCGGTGTGCCTGTCGTGGAGGCTGCCGCCGAGGGCGTTGCGGAGCGGCCGCGTCGCGAGGAGCGGGAAGCGACTACGGGGCCGTAGGCCCGGGCTCCGCCGTCTCCGGCGCCACCACCCACACCTGCCGGGCCATGCAGCTCTCGGAGCCGCGCCAGCGGGCGACGGCTATGTCCACCACATCGCCCTCCCGCAAATCCGCCGCGGTGATGCTCTGGCCGTCCCGACGCACGGTCGTATCCCCATCGAGGCGGACGATCACCACGGCGCCCGGTGTTGCCACGGACAGATCGAGGCCACGCATTCGTATGCCGCGAATCGTGCCGCTGACGTCCGCCCGCCGCGCCCGTTCCATCGGGGTCACGCCGCTCCGCCGCGGCAGTGGCGGAGGCGCGGTCACCTCGGGGATTGGATATCGGGGCGTCCAGGCGTGAGCCGGCCAGGGGAAGGCCGCTGTCTCGGCGTCCAGGTCTTCCCCCTCCCACCCGCTCGCCGCCGGATCTCGCACAACTGCGGGCGGTGGCCGATCCGGCCCATCGGCACCGCGTGCATCTGCAGCGATCTCCCGCCAGTCCTGCTCCGGGATCAGGAAGATGGCACTGGCGCGATACTCGCCTCGGACCTCCCCGCCGAACACCGCCACCGGCACGCCCTTGGCCAGCATCTCCCCCGCCTCCTTCGCGGGCCGACCATCAACGCGAGTTGACTGCGTCACCGTGACGCTCCGCCGAGCACCGTCGAGCGCCTCAAGGCGCAGGCGCATCACCCACGCGCGCGTGGGCACCTGAGTCGCCTCCACAACGGTCCCCAGCACGTCCGGCTGTGCGCGCCCGACCGGAGGCTGTTGCCCGGTGCGATCGTAGCGGAAGATCCATCGCCCGCGAGGTGGTGAGGCGTCCTTCCCCGCCGCCGAGACTCCCCCGCTCGCGAGGATGCCGGCGATGGCCGTGCACAGGCCCCATAGTGCCATGATGTTACAGGATCGCATCAGCACCCTCTCCCTGGCCGCCGCATTGTGTTGTGGCCTCAGTTTCGCCGCACATGCCCCTCACCCCTCGGTGACGGCCATCACGTGTGCCGGGGCGCCTGGGATGAGCATTTACAGCTCGTTTACATTACTTTGCCAAA
>JASFTE010000223.1:0-7487 GCA_050114035.1 Armatimonadota bacterium
GTTCTCGATCAGGGACAGCGCGCGCTCCGCCTTAGTCAACTGCCCCTCGATGAAATTGCTCGCGGCCGTGGATCTGCTTCTATGGGCGTCCAAGAAGGCCTTGGCGGCCGCATTCGCGTAGCGAACAGCGGCGTCCGGATCATTGGCCGTCGAGTGCAAATGGATGATGTTCGGCTCTTGCGCCTGCGCCGACAGCGACTCATGGAGACGAGCAGCAATGCGATTCCCCGGCTCCGCCGTGCCTGTCTCCTCCCGATAGAAATACGCCGCTCTCTGTGCCAGGGACATCGTCTGTGCCCGAATCGTCTCCGTGTCCAGCGCAATCGGCTCCTGGAACCGGGCCCGCTCACCGGTCATGAGCAGGCCGGTGCGCGACTCCCCCTTGACCAGAAGCACGCTCCGGGCCTGAAACATCGGCTCTGTGACGCGCGTAATGCCGAAGCCGATGAAAAGCGCTGCCAGTGTTACTCCCACGATAAGCCACTTTCGCTTGCGGAAGGCGGATGCGTAGTCGTTGATGTCGAAGCGCTTCGATGGCTGGTCCATGTCCGATCACCGCCCAGGCGGCAAGCTGACTGGCTGTGGCCTCGGCGCAGCCGTGGAAATACCGCGGAGCCGTGCAGATTCCGCCAATCCGCACGGGGCACACGCATCTGCGCGGGCACCCCAAGCCCGCTCAGACCGCCCAAATCCGCAGTGCCGACACGGATATTATACCTGCCGTGCTACGCACTGTCAACGACCGGGGACGAGGAGGGGGGGCCAAGCGGGGTCGGAGAGTCTGCGTTTTCGAGGCGTAGGCGGCTGGTTTCGCCTGCTACGGCGTCTCGGCTTGCTGAGCCGTCTGGACGATCTCCTTCGGCGATGCCGTCGCGCAGCCGAGCTTCCGCACGACGACTGCCGCGGCCAGGTTCGCCACGCGCATCGCCTCGTTCACCGCCGTCCCACTGGCCATGCACAGGCCCAGTGTGCCGCTCACCGTGTCGCCGGCGCCGGTAGCGTCATAGACCTCTTTGGCCACTGCCGGCACGGAATCGGGCTGCTCCCCGTCGCCGCTCAGGAGCAGCATGCCCCGGTCGCTGCGGGTCACGAGGATGTGCTCGGCGGAGAGTACGCGCCGCAGCGTGCGCGCGGCCTGTATCAATGCATCTTCATCTGACGGCGACGTGCTGAATTCGTGCCCGGTGCCACTGGGCACCAGGTGAGGGGTCGGGGCGCCGGATGGCCAGTTCGCGCTCGACAGGCCCACCAATGTGGCCGCGGCCACCGCCTCCTTCTCGTTCGGAGTGACCACGGTCGCGCCGCAGAACAGCCGCACGTTGTTTGGTTTCGGGTCCACGACGACGGTCAGACCCCGAGCCGCCGCCTCCCCGAACAGGCCTTCGGTGAGCGCGGGGCTCAGGGCCCCCTTGTCGTAGTCGGACACGACCACGCCGTGGACATCGTCAAGCAGCGGCACGAGGCGTTGCAGGAGCTGGTCGCACACGGCCTCCGAGATGGTGGATCGATCCTCGTAGTCGAGCCGGACCACCTGTTGGCTGTGGGCCAGCACGCGCGTCTTCCGGGTCGTCGGACGGCTCGCGTCGGTCACCACGCCACCGTCCTCTATGCCAATGCCCGCCAGGGCCCGCAGGAGCTGTGGGCCCGTATCGTCGTTGCCGATGACGCCGGCGATGGCCACCTCGCCGCCGAGAGCCGCGATGCTGCGGGCTGCGTTCGCCGCCCCGCCGGGGCCCGTGCTGCGCCGCTCGATGTCGACGATGGGGATGGGGGCCTCCGGGCTGATGCGCTCTGTCCGGCCCCAGAGGTACTCATCCAGGATCAGGTCGCCCACCACGAGAACGCGGCGGCCCCGGATGTCGTCCAGAATGCTCGTGAGTCGATCAACCGTCAGTGACAGCACGCCGGGCGCCTCCCTGGCCCGCCGACTGCGGATCCACACGTTTCCTAGTACAACACTTCCGCCTCGCCGTCCGTCACCCGCACTGCATGCCGCGGCGGCTCAGGGCCGCAGCGGCGGTCCCCCCTCCTGCGGCGGGCACGGATAGCCCGTGCCGTAGCGCACCACGCCCATCCGGTACAGCCGGTCCTGCATGAGGCACACCCGGCGCGTCGTGGCCGGGATGGTGGTCGTGTAGATGCGCATCTCCCCCGGGACCGTAGTGATCACCTCTTCGCGCCAGTCGCCCAGGCAGTCGGCCACGGCGATGACGCGTCCCTCGATGGCGCCGTACTCCCGGCCATTGTACTCGCGCATGCGCCCGCCCAGTACGATCTCCCTCTGCGGGTCGGCGTCCCAGTAGGCCACCCGGGGCGTCAGGCCGCCGAGCTTCTCGTCCGAGATTCGCTCACCCTTGGCGCTGTACAGCCAGTAGTTGCTCGCGTCCTTCTCGCCCGCGTAGCATTCCACGCCCGGATGGGCCGCGTCGATATCGCCGGCCATTCCCTGTCCGTGCACGTGCTTCGTAGGCCCGTCGTAGCCCCAGATGATCTCGCCCGTGCGCGCGTCCACCAGGCACACGGCGTTCTTGGGTCGTCGCGGCTCTATGCCGTAGAACACTTCCAGGCCCGGCCGCGTCGGGTCGATGTCCGTGACGTGGATGACGTCCGGGTGACCCAGGCCCACGGTCCAGAGGCTCCTCCCGTTCTCGTCTATGGCCGCGGAGCCGATGACGAGCTCGTCGCGGCCGTCGGCGTCGATGTCCGCCGCTACGAGTGTGTGCGCGCCCTGGGCCTGGTACGCCTCGTCGGGGCCGCTCGCCTCCCAGTACCACTGCTGCTTGAGGTTGGCATCGAGCGCGGCCGTCTTGATGATCCTGTACGTGCCGCGCTGCATGATCAGCGACGGCCGCCGCCCGTCCAGGTACGCGACGGCCAGGAAGTTGCGGCAGTACCGATTGTAGTCGCGGAAGCCCTCGCGGGTGAGCCAGTCTGTCTTGGCCTTCACCTTCCCCGTGTGGCCGTCGAGCAGCACCAGGTACTCCGGCCCCGATGTCACGTGCCCGTCAGGCTGGCGTGGGTCCCCCTCCCCCGCCTTCGTGGCGACCTCCGCCTTGCCGTCCCCATCGAGATCGTAGACGACGTAGGGCGAGTACCAGGTTCCCTCCTCGATGGCCCAGCCCATGTCGTAGCGCCACATGAAGCTGCCGTCGTCGTCGTACGCCTCGATCTTGTACGTATCCTGGCTCCTCTTCCAGTAGCCCGGCGCGCTGTAGGGATCCACGTTGAAGTTGGGCTGCTTCAGAACGTACTCCAACTCCCCGTCGCCGTCCAGGTCCGCCATGGTAACGCGCTGCGGCTGGTACTCGCCCTGCAGGCGCACCGGAATGTAGGCGCCGCCCTCCGTGGACGTGGTCACGGGCGCCCTCCGCGACGGGCTGCCCTCACGGCCACGCACAATGGCGCGCACGCGGTACGAGTACGCTGTGCCGGGCTTCGTGGCGGGATCGGTGAAATCCGTGGTCGCCGTGATGGGCCCTGCATTCACCCGTTGATAGCCCGTCCGGCCCGGGATGCAGCGGTACACGTTGAAGGCAACGTCCCCGGGATCATCGATCAGCATCCGCCAGCTCAGATACACGTCCCCGCCGGGAACGGGCACCGCCACGAGCCCTCGGTCCAGCCGCTCGGCGGCCGTCGCCGATCCCCCGACTGCCGCGATGATGATCGCCAGAGCGGTGATCACCACCCTCGTGCCTGCCGACATCACGACCGACGGCCTACTGTAGGTTCTCACTGTTGGGGCCCCTCGGCTCACAGCTCCGGTATCTCCTCGCCCGATTCGGCCATGGCTCTTCTCATGGCCTCCGGGATGTGCGTCTCGGCCGTGCCGGCGCTGCAGCGGTCGACACTGGCGACGGTCTGCTCCAGGGCCGGAAGCGGCATGCTCACGAAGAGCTCGTTCTCGCCGTAGCGCTGCATCCGGCGTGCCGTGACGTCGCCAAAGGTCACGTTGACCTTGCCGGTCACGAGCGGATAGGTGATGGCCGCGCTGCACAGGGCCCCGGTCGGATCACACTCCATGGGCCGTCCGTCCGTGTAGTACGCCAGGTTGATGAGCCGTGCCGCCTGCCAGGCATTGCAGATGAACACCGTCACGTCAGGAGGCAGCGGCGCCTTGTCCAGGGGCGCGAAGACGGCGTGCTCGGCGATGCCGAAGGGCGGCTTCGCCTTCGAGAGTGCGCGGGCTCGGTTGATGGCCGCCGGGCAGGAGAAGAGCTTCTCCCCGTCGATGAGAAACTCCCGCAGCGGCCTGGCGTGCTCGGGCGGCATGGCCTGCAGGCCCAGGTACGTTGAGCCGCCGGGGCACGTGGAGTTTCCGCCGGTGAGGTCTATTACCGTCCCGGCGGCCGACGCCTGCAGCGCACCGCAGACCCGGTAGGGCTGCCTCGAGGCGTCCTCGGGCGGCTCGTCCGCATAGGTGACGGCAACGGGCGTGTGGGCGAGCTCGAGCACATCCACCAGTCGCTTGCATGAGTCAGACCAGCGCATTGTGGCTCCCTCCGGTCAGGCGTGCGTGTGTCGCTTTCTCAAGGGCAAGTACGGCCAGTTCACGGGGCATTCACGCCGTGGCCTCTTCGGCCGGGGCGGGCGCCGCTTCGTCCACCATGGCGATCTGCGCGAACTTGCAGAATCGCCTCAGGTCCTCGGCCAGGTCCCCGTAGCAGGTCACACGATGCAGGCCGTGAGACCAGTTCTGCCACAGGACCTCAGCGTCGCCGTCCACCTGCACGGTGATCTTCGTCCGGCAGCCCCTGTCCAGGTCCGGTGCATCCAGGATGGTGCCGGTGAAGTAGAGCAGGAGGTCCGTGCCGATGAGCCGCGCTGTCGTCGCTCTCTCGCCGCGCCGCATCTTCACTTGAGCGACAGCGCCCTCCTGGCGCTCCATGATGCAGCGGAGCTTGTACGGCGCCGCCTTCTTGTCCGGGCCGTCCATTCGCGTGCTGCCCAGACAGTGCGCCAGGATGATGCTGTCGGTGGACACGTCCATCGTAGGATCGTTGACGAAACCGGGGCGCCCACTCAGGCCCTGGAGGATGATGTGCGTCATCGCCGACTGGAGATCCGACTCGCAGATTCCCCCCAGGCCCATGTCATTGAGCCTCGTGAAGCCGATGCACGGGTATGCGGGAAGCTGCCGCCACATGGTCCCGTAGCAGTCCACCGTCATGACGGTGGCGTCCTCGTCCTCGAGCAGCCTCTCCAGCGCCAGCGCGAGCTTGCAGGACTTGACGACCTCCTCCTTCGACGGCTCTACGACCTTCGTCGCGCGGGCGATCCAGCGCCGCGCCTCCGCTTGTGCGTCCTCGTCGGCAACGGCGTCGTACGCGGCCAGCACCTGCTCGCGCTCGATGCGCTTGATCTCGGTGCCGAGCCTCTCGCGAACCGAGGCAACATACTGCGCGGGCAGTTGGCGCTTTGTGACGTTGAGGATCTTCGCCTCACGCAAGTGGTGAATGGCTCGGAACGGCCGGACGCCAACGGCCAACTGGCTGTAATCGCTGGTGAGCATGCACTCCAGCATGGAGCCGCCTTCGCGCTTCTGCAGCGCGCCGAAGCGGGTCCATTCGTGGCCCGAGTACGGAGCCGCGAAGAGCACCGTCGGGCGG
This sequence comes from Armatimonadota bacterium, assembly GCA_050114035.1. Classification (GTDB taxonomy): domain Bacteria; phylum Armatimonadota; class Zipacnadia; order JAUWAU01; family JAUWAU01; genus JAUWAU01. The sequence continues at coordinate 5,610 of JASFTE010000223.1, forward strand.
CCGATGCTCACAAGGTCATTGAGCATGCCGCGAATGCCCATAGACAAATGGATGGCGAGGACCCCATCGACGTCCGTAAGCTTGCCCTTCACAGCCTGGAGCTGGTCGGGCGAGGTCACCAGCTCGTTGACGACGAAGTCCACGTCGGACAGTTCGTCCATTCGCGAGAGCCGCGCCTCGTAGGCCTGCACCTCGGCCTTCAGGTCCATCTTGGGCGTGGGCCAGTGCGCTTTGGGTCTGCCCAGGTACAGCTTCGCAACGCGGACCTTCGATCGCCGGCAGCCGGGGCTGATGAGCCCGGGAGCTCTCGCGGATCGAGCGGCCGCCAGGAGGGCAGGCGTCGCCAGCCCCAGCGCGCATCCGGTTGCGGCCGTCTGCAGGAAGGCTCTTCGCTTCATCATCCGTGCCATTCGGGACCCCTCCGTCATGTGTCGTGTCACGTGCGGCGCATTTCCCGCTGCACTGCCGGGGCACCTCGTCGCGGAGCGCCACTCCTGCGGGACCAGCGTAGCGCGAGTAGCGTGCTCCACGTGGCTATCCGGGCTCACGGGCGCGCCGTGACGACATTGACGATCTCCCCGGGCACGACGACGACCCGTACGACCTCTCGGCCGCGCAGGCGGCCCGAGACGGCGGCCACGGCCTTCTCTCGGAGCTCATCCGCGTCCATCTCACCGTCAGCGGCTATCCGCCCGGCCAGCTTGCCATCGAGCTGCACCGGCAGCTCTCGCGTGTCGCCACTGCCATTCGCCGATGTCACCATGGGGCGATCCGCACCGCCCGCCTGCGGCCACGGCTGCGCGTGCACGCTGTACCGGCCGCCCAGGCGGTGCCAGATCTCCTCCGGCGCATGTGGCGCGAAGGGCGCCAGCAGGAGCGGCACGGCGCAGCAGGCCCGGCCCAGAGCCGCCGGGCTGGCACCCTTGCCCACGTTGTCGTGGATCGCGTTCACCAGACTCGCCAGCGACGCAATGGCCACGTTGAAGGCATACGTCCCCTCGAGCGCGCGCGTCACCTCGTGGACGCACCGGTCCGTCCTTTGCAGCAGCGCCCGGTCGGCCGGGCACGCGCCCGCGCCGGGGTCCAGCATCCCCCCGGCCGCCGGGCGTCGCACGCGGGGAGCCACCAGTTCCGGCAGACGTAGTGCGCGCTGCAGGAATCGCTGCATTCCCCGGAAGGTCACCTGCTCCCACCAGACGTCGGCCTCGGCCGGCGCCGCGAACAGCAGCGCCAGCCGCAGCACGTCGGCGCCCACATCGTCCAGCACCGACCCGGCGTCCACCACGTTGCCGCGCGACTTCGACATCTTGGCGCCGTCATGCAGCACCATGCCGATGACCAGGAGCCGTTCGAAGGGCTCCGCACAGGGCGCCAGACCAATATCGTGCAGCGCTCGGCAGAAGAACCGGGCGTACAGCAGATGCAGGATCGCGTGCTCCACGCCGCCCACGTACAGGTCCACCGGCATCCACGCCCGGCCTGCCTCCGCGCCGAAGGGCCCAGCAGTGTGTTGCGGAGACACGTACCGCAGGTAGTACCAGGCCGAGTCCACGAACGTGTCCAAGGTCTCCGTATCACGTGTGGCCGACTGGCCGCACTCGGGACACGGCGCTTCCACGAATTCTCTCACCCGCGCCAGCACTTCCCCCCGGAACGACGGCACGGCCTCCGGGCCCGGGAGCATGACGGGCAGCTCTTCGTCAGGCACAGCCACCGGGCCGCACGCCGGGCAATGGACGATCGGCACCGGGGCGCCCCAGTACCGCTGCCGGGACACCGACCAATCCCGCAGCCGGTACGTCACCGGACCGTTCGCGGATTCGCGGCCGATCCAGTTCCGCTGCATGCGCTTCACCTTCTCGGGCCACTCTGGCAGCC
>JASFTE010000224.1:0-7473 GCA_050114035.1 Armatimonadota bacterium
TCTTGGGCGCGCTCCGAGAGCACGACCTGGTCGGCCCCCTGCGGTGCTTCCGTGGGCTGTGTGCCCTCGACCTTCTCGGCGGGCGTCGGCTCCGTTGGCCCGACGCGCTCGGGCTCGACGGGACGCACTCCCTCCGGATCAATCTTCACTTGACCGCGCTCCTCTGTGGGCCGCGCACTCCTCTCCCCTCACGTCACCGGAGATATCGGCCCAGCAGTTTGATACAGTGTTGCGGCGATGTGAAGTTTCCATTGCGGCACGCCGGCCACCGCCCACCGACACCCGCCTGGGCGAGCACCCGCGGGCCGCGACCGCTGCCGCCCTCGGTCCGCTGCGTCCTCGGTTGTCACGCTCTACTAGTGGGAATTACAGCGCCGTTACCGCGTACCTTCGCGGACCAGGTGATCCCTTCCTTCCCCCATGCGCAAATAGTGCCAATGTGTGGGGAGGTCACCTGACCATGATACCCACCCGGGAGCCGGGAGTCTGTGGGGGGCGCCGCACGCCGGGGAGTACATGCCTGGGGCGGCCGACATGCAGCCTTGCGGCCTGCCCATGCGGCTGTCAGCGGCTCGACGAGCGCGCGCGACCGGGTCTGCCCAGCGCTCGTATCGTCTCTGCCCGCAGTCGGTTCGCGTCCGTGGGCCGGACTTGCCCCACCAGGGTGAAGTGCAGCGGACCGGCCAACCACTCGCTGGTTATGGCGCTGTGCCGCGGTGGAGTCGGGAAGCCCGGCCGCTTCCGCTCAAACAGGGAGAAGAGCCCGGCCCCGTTCGTGAAGCGCAGCCACGCGACCTTGGCCTCCTCCTCCTCGAATACGCCGACCTTGTCTGAGATGAGCGCGAAGCCGGGCGGCAGGGCGCCGCGCGGCGGGTTGAAGATGGTGAACCCGACGCGGCTGTGCGCGTACCGCAAGGGCAGCTCAACGAGTGGCTGCGATAGCTCGCGGACGTGCACGTGCGCGGGCGGACGCCAGGTGAACTCGTTCCCCGCCAGCTCCGGCCCGTAGTTGATGCTCGCGAACCACCCGCGCTGCACCGGCGCAGCGCCTCCCGCGTACACCTCTCCCTTGAGCTCCACCAGGGTCCCGCGGTCAACCCAGTAGCGTCGCTGGACGGCCTTGGTCTTGGCGTCGCGTATCGTCAGGAGCTGCGTGGGGCGGCGTGCCACCAGGCCGCCGTCGCCGAGCTCCACGAGCCAGTTCCCGCGCTGCGCTCGTATTCCGCTGAGTCGTTCCGCCTGCGCCTCCGCCCGCAGCGGCAGCCGCTCCCGCGTGGCGATGCGCGCTCGCGGATCGTAGCTCCACCTGGATACTCCGTCCGAGATGAAGAGGATCCCCTTGTGGCTCGGCGGGGAGATGTACTCGATGCGGTACCGGTCCCCCGTGTCCCGCAGTACCTTCTGACGCAGCACCATCTTGTGGCCGTTGCGCGAGGTCTCCACCTGCCGCTCGCCCGCCAGCCTCACGTCCCCCTCGGCCTTTATCTTGCTCTCGAGCAGGTCCCAGGGCTCGACGCTCGGCCTGCTGGTCCGCTGCGCGGCCGCCGGCAGGGCGAGCAGAACCACTCCCGCCAGGAGCCTGAGCCAATTCCGGAATGCCATTGCCGTCCCCCTGCGACCCTATGTGCCGTTCTCGTGGCTCGTGTAGTAGCTTGTGTAGGCGAACGCCCGGTCGTCGAAGGGCAGATTGGTTGCCGCGAACCCTCGATGGCGCTCCACGACGCTGCTGAGGTACGCGTCCCGGGGAGTGACCGCCGGCGCCTCGCCCCCGCGGTTGAGCACCCCGAACACACTGACCGCCGCCACCAGGACCAGCGCCCCCGCCGTGGCCGTCTGCCAGCGGACCTGCGAGTCTGTGAGCCACTGCATCGCCCGGCGAAGCAGGCCCGGCTCAGGCGCCTGCGCCACTTCGCGCAGCTTTGGCGTGAGCGCCCCCATGAAACCGTCCGACGTCTTCTCCGCCGGCAGACTCGACACCAGCTCCGTCGTGCGCCGCAGCTCGTCGAGCACACCCGCGCAATCGCCGCACGCCTCCACGTGCTCCTCCACCCGCGTCCGCTGCCCCGGCGAGCAGTCGCCGTCCATGTAGACGGACAGTAGTCTCTTGACTCGTCTGCAAGACATGGATGCCAGTCTCCCGTGAGGCCCTCGTCCGCTCTGCGGCCTCGTGCCCATTCCTATTGTTCCACGTATCGCTTCAGACGTTCCCTCAGCGCCATGCGCGCGTTGAACAGCCGGCTCTTCACCGTCCCCAACGGCAGGCCGAGCACGTCCGCGATCTCTTCGTACGACAGCCCCTGAATATCGAACAGCACAATGACGAGCCGGAGTTTCTCAGACAGTCCCGTGATGGCCTGACGCACCTCATCCTGCAGCTCCCGCGCCGCCGCCGTCTCGTGTGGGTCCTTCGATGTATCGGCCAGCTCTCGCTGGACGGGGCTCTCCTCCGTCTCGATCGGCGCGTCCAGCGACAGCGCCGGCGGTCCGGCCCGACGCTTCCTGCGCAGCGCGTCCAGCGCCATGTTCGTCGCGATCTTGTACAGCCATGTCTGAAACGTCGCCGTGCCCCGAAACCGGCGCATGGCGACGAAGGCCCGAATGAAGACCTCCTGCGTCAGGTCCTCCGCCTCGGATCGGTCGCCGCACACTCGCGCAACGTAATTGTATATCCTATCCTTGTATCGCGCGGCAAGGCGTGTGAAGGCCTCGACATCGCCCTGCTTGGCCCGTTGTACCAGGGCGACATCGCCGTGCCCCATCCTCGGCGTCCTCTTCCTGCGGTCTCGTAGACGTCTGCGGCGACCTACGGTTCATTCCTCTGTCGCGCTTTTTCGCTGAGTTGACCGGCGTAGACGTAGCGCTCCAGCATCCGCTGCCACTCGGACCACGTGCGGCCCGCCGCAGCGGTCTCCGCTGCCACGTCGCTGAACTGCCGTATCTTCGCGTCCATGATGTCCGCGTAGTGCAGCGCGATGGCCTCGGCCATCATCGGCTCAATCGGCGCGCCCCATTCCCGGTGGCCGTGGTGGCTCAGGATCACGTGCCGCAGCAGCATCCGGAGATGCTCAGGGAATCCACCCACCGTGTCAATGGCGTCCTGCACCATCCGGTCGCCCATAAGCACGTGCCCGATGAGGCGCCCCTCGTCCGTGTAGTCTATGTCCGTGTCGTAGTCCAGCTCGACCATCTTGCCGATGTCGTGCAGCATGGCCGCACTGAGCACCAGATCCCGGTTCAGTTGGGGGTGTACCTCGCACACTCTGTCACAGATCCGCATCACCTCGCCCACGTGTTCCACGAGCCCGCCAATGTAGCTGTGATGCAGCCGCTTGGCCGCCGGAGACCTGGTGAACGCGGCCACGAACTGCTCATCCTCGAGGAACGAGTCCAGCAACTGCCGCAGGTGTGGCTCCTGGACCGTCTGCACGATCTCCCCGATCTGCTCGAGCAACTCTCCCACGTCGCGCGTTGTGGCCGCGATGTAGTCCTCCGGATCGATGTCCTCATCGCTGCACTTCCGCAGGCGGTCGATGATGATCTGCGGCGTGCCCTGGTACTCGTCCACGCGGCCGCGGATCAGGATCACATCACCCGCCTCGAAGCCCTCCGCGAGCTGCTCGGCACTGTCCCACGCCTTGGCCTGGATCTCGCCCGTCTTGTCGGCCAGTGTGATGGACAGGTACTGACCGGGCTTGTTCCGGAAGCGCTGCAGCGATCGGTTGCGCGCCAGGAATGGCGACTCCACGCGCTTGTTCGGCTCCAGGTCGCACACGAACACCTTGGTCATCTTCCCTTGCTCCTTCGACTGGCCGGCTCTTGCCCCAATGCCTCCCCCTCACCTCTAGAACTCTATCCCCTCTCGCGCCTGCAGCCCCGAATCGTACGGGTGCTTCAGCTTCCGCATCTGCGTCACCAGGTCCGCGGCCTCCACCAGCCAGCGCGGGGCCGAGTCGCCCGTCAGTACCAGCTCAGTCTGCCTCGCCCGCCTCTTCAGCAGAGACTCGATATCCTCCCGCCCGATGAGCCCGAAGTCCAGCGCGTACAGCAGCTCGTCGCCGACGACGATGTCGTACTCGCCCGACGAGGCCGCCTCATTCGTTGCCTCCAGAGCATCCCGCGCCAGCTTCAGCGCTTCCTCCGTCGGCCGCCCGCGGGTGATCCACCGGCCCCAGCCGCCTGCCCCCGGCCGCATCCCAAAGCAGTGTACCGTGATGCGGTCATCGAGCCCCTGCAGGACGAAATGCTCGCCGCTGCTGCTGGCGCGCTTGCCGAACTGGATCAGCGCCCCGCGCAGGCCCCGCCCGGCCGCACGCACGAGCAGCCCCACGGCGGCCGTCGTCTTCCCCTTGGCTCTGCCGACGTAGAGCTGCACCAGTCCTCTCTTCAGCTTGCGTTTGCGCCGGGCGATGGCACCGGCCTCCTCTATGCTCCGTGCACGGCCGGCTCAAGATGGCACGTGTCGCTGAACGTCACCAGCACGATGTGATCGGACCGCAGCTCCAGCGTCGTCAGCGAACCGTTCGCGATCCGCAGCCGCCGACTCTCCGCCCATGGCACGCCCAGTGCCGTCGCCAGAATCTGCCGTATCGGACCGCTGTGACTCACGAGAACGATGCATCCTGCCGCGCACTCCTCGACGCTCCGCCGAAACGTCCCCCACGCCCGCTCACGCATCGCCTTCGAGCCCTCCGCCCCGGGCGGCCGGAAGTTCTCCAGGTCACGATACCACATCTCCAGCGCCTCCGCATCGTCCTCCCGCGCCTCATCCACCGTCAGCCCCTCCCACCGGCCGAACCCCCGCTCCCGCAGACCCGTATCCGTGATGGCCTCCAGGCCGTGCGGCTTCGCGATCGCCTCGGCCGCACGCAGCGCCCGCCCCAGGTCGCTGGAGTATACCGCATCAACCTTCGTCCCCGCCAGCCGTGCCGCCAGCAGCTCCGTCTGACGCTGTCCCTCGTCTGTCAACGCGCTGTCGGCGTGCCCCTGGATCCTGTGCTCCCGGTTCCACTCCGTCTCCCCGTGTCGCACCAGCACGACGGTCCCCGGCTCATCACGAGTCACGGCCAGCGCACCTCCGCCGGGCCCAGCTCCGTGAAGTCGCCCTGCAGCCGCAGTGTCCCGATGGTCACCGCCGCCACATCATCCGCCGCCGGCACGGGCGTCACGACGCGGAGCTCCTTCGCCCCGAAGTCCACGTCCGCCACGATCCCGAGTCCGAGCACCTGCTCGCGCGCATCCGCGAGCCCGGCCAGAGCCCCGCGGATAGGTCGCAGCGCGAACACGGTGACCTCGTCGTCCGGGAACTGCTCGCGCACTGTGCCGAGAGCCCCCCGCTCGGGATAGTGCTCACACACCAGCACCAGCCGCTCTCCCATCATCTCGGCATGGAAGCACTCGACGCCCAGCAGCTCCTCGGCGTACGACCGAACGTGCGCCGGCGCCGTCGTCCCTGACAGCAGGCTCGTCCCCAGCAGCGCCACCCGACCCAGCGGCAGCGCAAGCTCCCGGCCTCCCGCGAAGTAGTCGCGGAACTGCCGCTCGCGATGCTGTCGTCGGCGCGCCATATCCCGCGGCCGCACGCGCCGAGACGTGTGCACGGTATGGACCGATACGCCCTCCCGATGCTCGTACGGGGCGATGAGATGCTGGACCTCGTCCTCCACCTGGATCCCGATGATGTGGCGCGGCCTCAGCAGCGCTATCTTGGCCTCCTTGAGCGCCCGGGCCGCCGGGCCGTCGATCCATCCGGAGGTATCGACGATGATGGCATCGGCCCCGCCGCGCCGCGCCGCCTCCGCCACCCTCCGCACGCCCACGGCCGTCTGCAGCATGTGCCCCTGCGGGCTGGTTGCCCCGACGAACCACATACCGGCCGGCTCGAGCCCCGCCGCCGCCGCACCGGCCCCCTCCACCAGGGCGAACCCGACCGTGGTCGGCGGACCGATCCAGGACTGGCCCAGGTCGGCGTCCAGGATTGCCGTCGTCCGTCCCTGGGTAATACAACAATGGGCCACATACCGGCACAGCGTCGACTTGCCCGTGTCAACGCCGCCGAGCACCACCGTGACCCCGCCCTCGCGGGCCACGGCATGCGCGGTGCGCTGCCAGTCCTGGGGGCAGTCGATGTCGGCAATGGGCGGCATGCTCGCTCTGCGAGGCCTTGATGGCGGCCAGTTTGCGCAAGTTCCTGTCTGCTGCCGCCTTTCCTTCAGAATGGAGATCGGGGGTGAGGCCGTGACTGGACGGACCAGGCTGTTGATTGGGCTGTGCCTGCTGCCGCTTGCCGCCGTGGGAGCATGGCTCCTGCTGCGCGAGCGCAAATCGCCGCGGGAACAGATCACCGACACCATACTCTCGCTCGAACGGGCCGTCGAGGCCAGGGACGTCACCGGGTGCATGCGCCTCTTTTCGGCCGACTATCGGGACAGTCAGGGCATCACGCGCACTGTCCTCCGCAGGCTGGCCACCGAGGGGCTCCGCGACGCGCGGTCCATTGACATCATCGCCTACGAGCCCGAGATCGCTTTCACCGCATCCGGGGCCACCGCGAGGGTCGAGGCGATCGTGAAGGTCGTCACCTCACAGGGCCGCCTGGAGCGGCCCCTGACGGTGACGTTCAGCCTGCAGCGGGAGCGCCGTCGCTGGCGCATCGTGGCCGCCGAGGATTGGCAGCACCTCATGGCCGAGTGGTAGGCGCCTGCGCGACGCGGGCAGGAATGGCGCCGGGAGTATCGAACCACCCACCGTGCGGCCCCAGCCGCACTCCGTGTCATCCGTCTGCCGGGGAGACCACACGTGGCCGAGACCAGCGCACTCGTGCGAGTACTCGAGAAGCTGCGGCTCAAAAAGCGCGGGCCGCAGCTCACCCGCGAGCAGGCCATGGACGCTCTCCCGCTGCGCAACCCCAACCTCAAGTGGCGCCGCAACGACCGCCGCGACGTCGTCGTCACCCTCACCCGCCGCAAGGACACCCGCGGCCGTCTCATCTCCTTCTTCTTCCACGTCCCCTCCTCCCGCGACATCACCCTCGATGAGGTGGGCTCCAAGGTCTGGTCCCTGAGCAACGGCAAGCGCACCGTGGAGGAGATGATAGACGCCCTCGCCGCCGAGTACAAGCTCAACCGCCGCGAGGCCGAGGTCTCCCTCACCGAGTACCTCCGCCAGCTCGGCCAGCGCGGCATGGTCGGCCTGCTCGTGGACACTGACGAAGTGGACGAGGCCGACGAGTCAGAGGAGTCGGACGAAACACAAGATGACCACAGCGACGGGCCATCCTCCGAAACGCACGAGGACTGACGGCGCCGTTGCGACGGGCCACGCCATGGGCAGTCAGGGCGACCGTATGGCGTCCGAATTCTGGGGACGCCTTCCTGAATTATTGACTCGCGCAGCCGTTGGCGCCGCCCACGGCTGGAGGACATTCCTCTCGACCGCGGAATCGTCTTCATCCTCTCCCCGCCTCCCACTCGCCGG
>JASFTE010000225.1:0-7453 GCA_050114035.1 Armatimonadota bacterium
CACGGTCTTGGCGACGCCGAGACGGGAGAGTGTATCGCAACGCTGCCGCTGTTAGGTGTCGCCAAGACCGTGGCTCATCATCCCGTCCGGGCGAGCCTCGCGTGCGGCGATGCGGGTGGTTCAGTCTACCTCGTCGACCTTGTCGGGATCCGCATGGGCCCCCTCGTGGTCACCGCCGTGGACCTCGGGGATGGGCGGGCCGTTCGTTGCCCGGCCTGCCTCGAGCGTCACCCCCTTCAGCAGGCTTGGCTGGGCCAGGAACTGGAATGTCCCGGGCGCGATTGCAGGGCGCGGCTGCGGGTCAACCCGTTCGTCGCCGGCCCGCCCACCGGCTAGAGGCAAAGGCCCGTGGGAGGATCCGTGTCGGGCCAGTAGGAACAGATGCCGGAACAGCACTGGTCGTCCCACCAGCACACGCGTTTCCGGCCGATGCACGGGCCGGTAGGCTCGCAGCCCGCCCCGCTCAACGTGAACGTGCCCAGGATCATCACGCCCAGCAGGATTCTCCTCCCCGCCCGTCTTCCAGGAACTCCAGGAGAGCCGTCGCGGTGTGATTCGCCCGAGTCCATCTTCCACCACCTCTTATGCGCTGAGCCGTACCCCTGCGTGTAGGTTGACACCGTCAACGCACACGGCTAGATTGACGCTGTCAACCTTGGCGGCGACTAGCCGGCCCTGGCGACGGCAGGGTCGATCGGGCAGAAAAGAGGACAACGATGGGACTGGACGTATACGCACAGCGAGGACTTGGCAAAGACCTCACCGAGGAGGACGAGCAGGCCTTCGAGGGGGCCGAGATCTCACTCTGTGGAGGGATGTTGAGCGGGGCGCCGGGCAGCTTTCGCGGCAAGGTCTACGCCGGGCTGGTCCACGAGATCACGGGCGAGAGCCTGTACGAGGAATGGATTCCGCCGGAGCGCGTGAAGGCGATGCACGAAGCGCTCGCGCGCTGCGACCCGCAGGAATTGGACGCCATTCACGCTGAGCTGTTGGGCGATGTCGAGGATGCCGTGGCCAACCTGCGCGAGTTCTTCAGGGTCTGCGCGGAGCGTGGGCTCGGCCTGGTGGGTTGGTGGTGAGGAAAAGCTGCTGGACCTAGTCGACCGAGGGGCGCAGGTGGAAGACGACTTGCTACGCGGTAAGACGGTCCGCGGGATGAAGGTTTACAGGTACACGGGTTGCGGCGGGTGTCCGATCAGGGATTGCGGAAATACGTTGTCGGAGTCCGTTGTCATGCTCCGCCACACAGGCGATGAGCGCTGGGACGACTGGGGCAGGATCGTAAGCGTGTTCGGACCGGGAGACGTTGTAGCGGTGCGAATAAGGCACGACCGGAGCACGGTGTATTGCGGGACCGCAGGTTCGACCCTCTATCCGGGTATCCATGACTTCGTGAGCCTGCAGAATTTCGACGAGACAGTGTAGCCACATGAGCCTCTTCAGACGGGCCGCGGACCTGTTGAGGGCGGTAAACGACGGGGACCTGGAGCGAGTGACGCGACTCCTCCAGCGGCGCGTCGACCCGAACGCCAGAGACGAGCGGGGACGCACGGGGCTGCATCACGCCGCGGCGCTGGGTCACGCGGCGATCGCGGAGCGGCTGCTCGCGGCCGGCGCCGAGGTCGATGCCCAGGACGAGGAAGGCTGGCCGCCGGTGTTCATGGCCGTGCGCGAGGGACACGAGGGGTTGGCCGTGTGGCTGCTCGAGCGCGGGGCGTCGGTGGCCCTCACCGACAAGCGGGACTACACGCTGCTCCACCTCGCGGCCCTGCACGGGCACGCCCGCGTTGTCGAGCGGGCGCTGGACCTCGGGGCCGACCCGAACGCGGAGAGCACAACCGAGTACACGCCGCTCGACGGCGCCCGCGAAGGCGGGCACGAGGAGATCGCCGCGCTCCTGTGTGCGCGGGGCGCCGACCGCGTGCAGGCATCGGAGGGCGGAACGGAGGACTGGATCGCGAAGGCTGACGCCGCCGCCGATCGTGGCGATCTCGCCGGGGCGATCGAGTGCCTCGACCGTGCCGTGGAGCGGCATCCCCGGGCTGTGCGTGCGTTCGTCCACAAGGGAGACCTGCTCAGGCAGCACGGTCGTCGTAGGGAGTCGCTCGACTGCTACGACCGAGCGATCGCGATCGATCCGGGCTTCTCCGGTGGCATGGCGTGGGGCAACAAGGGCGTCGTGCTCCAGGAGTTGAACCGGCTGGACGAGGCGGCCAGGTGCTACGAGGAAGTGCTGCGACTGAATCCCGAGGATGCCGTAGCCTGTCTCAACCTGGGCGTCCTGCGGCACAACGCGGGTCGAACGGACGAGGCGATCCGCTGGTACCGCGCCGCCCTCGAGCGCGATCCTAACTATGTCCAGGCGAGATACTATCTGGCAGGAGCCCTGCGGGAGCTCGACCCGGACGCCGAGTGATCGCAGTTCTGCCTCTCGGTCAACGACACGAGAGCGCCGTCTTCAACGAACAATGAAGGGGTGAGTTGATGATCGTTCCGCGCGGCAGTGGGAGCGCACGATGACAGGGAATCCGGGAACGGTGTCGTCCAGGGATCGGGCCGCGGCCCTCGCGGCCTTCGGCCGGGCCCTGGCCCGGGAGCTGCACCTGCTGCGCCGCGATCCGGAGATGCTGTGGCAGCAGCTACACAACCGGCTCCAATGGGAAGACGAGCCGGTCCCCGCCCTACTCGCGCCGGAGTCCGAGCGCCGCAGCGTGCCGGGGGCTTCACCCTGGTTGCGAACCCGGACGCGGTCCCGGGAGTCGGAGGCACTGATTCGCACCCTCGAGGGTCATGCTCTCACCGTCAACGCCTGTGCCTTCAGTCCCGACGGCGCCCGCGTCGTCTCAGGAAGCTTGGATGACACCCTCAAGCTCTGGGACGCGGAGACAGGCCAGGAGCTCTGCACCCTGGTGGGCCATCGGGACAGGCAGGAGGTGGGCGGGGGCATCAGATATCATGGCTCGGTCAACTCGTGTGCCTTCAGCCCCGACGGCACCCGCGTGCTCTCGAGTGATGATTGGACGCTCAAGCTGTGGGACGCAGAGACGTGCCGGGAGATTCGTACCCTCGAGGGCCATTCTGGCATCCAGGCCTGTGCCTTTAGCCCTGACGGCACCCGGGTGCTCTCGGCAGGCTCGCCTAGCACGCTCAAGCTGTGGGACGCAGAGACGGGCGAGGAGGTTCGGACCCTCACGGGTCACACCGACCTTGTCTGGGCCTGTGCGTTCAGCCCCGACGGCGCCCGGGTGGCCTCGGCACAGGGGAGACACGCGCATAAGACCGCGCTCTTTCTCTGGGACGCCGAGATGGGTCGGGTGATTCGTATCCTGGAGGGCCATGCTGACGGGGTGGTAGTCAGGGCGTGTGCCTTCAGCCGCGACGGCACCCGGGTGGTTTCGGGAAGCGCCGATAACACGCTCAAGGTCTGGGACGCCGAGACGGGCGAGGAGCTTCGCGCCCTCGAGGGGCACGTCGGCGATGTCAACGCCTGCGCCTTCAGCCCCGATGGCGCCCGAGTGGTCTCCGCAAGCTCCGACAGGACGGTCAAGCTCTGGGACGCCGAGACAGGCCAGGAGCTCTGCACCCTGGTGGGCCACAGCGAGGAGGTCGGGGCCTGTGCCTTTAGCCCCGACGGGGCCCGGGTGGTCTCGGCCAGCCGTGATGGGACGCTCAAGCTCTGGGACGCCGAGACGGGTGAGATGCCTAGAACCCGCGAGGGCCACACCCGCCCAGTCAACGCCTGTGCCTACAGCCCGGACGGCGCCCGTGTCCTCTCGGCAAGCTCGGACAACACGCTCAAGCTCTGGGACGCCGAGACGAGCCGGGTGCTCCGGACGCTCAGGGGTCACGCCTACTCGGTCAACGCCTGTGCCTATAGTCCCGACGGCGCACGCGTGATTTCGGGAGGCTCGGACAAGACGCTCAAGCTCTGGGACGCCGAGACGGGCGAGGAGCTCCGCAACCTGGTGGGCCACAGCGATGGGGTCCTCGCCTGTGCCTTCAGTCCCGACGGCGCCCGGGTGATATCGGGAAGTCGGGATATGACGCTCAAGCTCTGGGATGCCGAGACGGGCCGGGAGATTCGCACCTTTAAGGGCCACATTCTTGGGCGGGTCTCAGCTCAGAGCCACATTGGGCCGGTCTCAGCCTGTGCCTATACTCCCGACGGCGCCCGGGTGGTCTCGGTAGACCTAGACCGGACGCTGAAGCTCTGGGATGTCGGAACCGGCCGAGAGATCAGGACCCACCACGACGTCAGGGGCTTCGCGTTGAGTCCCGACGGTGCCCGGGTGGTCTCCGAAAGCTCGACCGGGGCGCTCAAGCTCTGGGATGCCGAGACGGGCCGGCTGATTAGCTGGTTCAGGAAGGGGGCGCACGCCTGCGCCTTCAGCCCGGACGGTGCCCGGGTGATCTCTGGAAGCTGGGATAACACGCTCAAGCTCTGGGACGTCGAGACCAGAGAATGTATTGCAACGCTGCCAACGATGGGTAAGGTAGACGCGGCAGCTCATCACCCACACCGGCCAAGCGTCGCTTGTGGCGATCAAAGTGGTTCATTCTACATCGTCGACCTCGTCGGGATCAGCCTGGGTCCCCTCATTGTCACAGCCGTTGATCTTGGGGACGGACCGGCCGTTCGCTGCCCCGTGTGCTTCCAACGTCACCCCCTTCACGAGGCCTGGCTAGGGCGGGAATTGGACTGCCCCGGCAGGGCTTGCCACGCACAGTTGCGGGTCAACCCATTCGTGGCGCGCCGCGCCCCGGCTGCCGATTCTTGGTTCCGAAGGTTGTGGAACAGGTGGAGAAGGTGAGGTGAAGAGCACGCTGCGCCGCGCACCGCCGTGCTCGGGGGTCCGTCCCCCTGACAGATCGGAGCGCCGCAATTGGACTTGAAAGGTCTTTACGATATGACTATTATAGTCATGACAATAAGACCATGAAATACGCTTCCATCACCCAGCTCAAGGCCCGGCTCAGCCAGTTCCTCGATGCTGTGCAACAGGGCGAGGAGATCCTGGTCACCGATCGGGGTAGGCCGGTGGCTCGGCTAACAGCGGTGCGCGGGCCGGTGGGGGAGGACGCGCGCCGGGACGAGCTGGTCCGCAGCGGGCGGCTGCGGCCGCCGCGTCGGCCGCTTCCGGACGGTTTCTGGGATCGGCCGCGACCGTCGGATCCGGAAGGGCGCGGCCTGTTCGCCCTGTTGGAGGAGCGCGAGGAAGGCCGGTGAGATACTGGGATTCGTCGGCCCTGGTGCCTCTGTGCCTCGAGCAGCCGCAGACGGAACGCGCCCGCGCCTTTTTCGATGAGGATCCCGAGCTGGTGGTCTGGTGGGGCTCGCCGGTGGAGTGCGCCTCCGCATTCGCTCGGCTTCGCCGGGACGGGATTCTGAGCGCGGAGGACGAGGAGGTCGCCTTGTCGGTGCTGGCCGGGCTTCGGGATGCGTGGTACGAGATCCAGCCCGGCGATGGCCTGCGGGAGCAGGCGCTGCGGCTCCTGAGGCTCCATCCGCTGAGAGCTGCCGACGCGCTCCAGCTCGCGGCCGGCCTGGAATGGGCGGGGGTTCCAGCGCGGGGGGAGTTCCTGACGTTCGATGAGCGCTTGAAGGCGGCGGCGCGTCGGGAGGGCCTCAGCGTCGTGTAAGCTCGGACAGCGTCCTACCCGATCGAGCCGCCCAACCGAACGATCTGCCCCCATCTGAGCGGCGCGCATGATCCGCAAGCAGGAAGAACGCGCACAACTCATCCGGCGTAGTCTCAGAACCGTCGAGCAACTGGACGGTGTCCCGCTGCTCGACGACGCCGGCCTCTGGCTGCTGACCGGCACGGCGTCGTCACCGGCGAACCCGGTAGAGCTGGCTCGAGTCCTGACGGGGGGCAGGTTGCCGTCGCGTCAGGAGCTGGCCGGGTTGCTGGGGGCGCGGCAGGTGGTCCGCGTCGATGTCGAGAACGTCAGCCGCTGGCACAAAGCGGTGACCGGCCTGGAGAGTCGGCGCGACATCAGGCGGCTGCTCGGCGAAGGCGTGCCGGCGCTTCGCCAGCTCACCTTAGAGGACATCCGCCAGCGCATATCCAGAGCGCACGTCCGGCTCGAGCAAATGACCAGCGTATTCGAGTCAGCGGAGTCGGCCGGCAAGTGCTGTGGGGCAGGGCGGGGCGACCCGCCGGACGTCGAGACCCTCGTCGCCGCGCTTCCCGCCCGTCTGCACGCACTCGCCAATTGGGACCCCGATCCTCTGGAACTGCTGCTCGACGCTGGGAGCGGTGCGAACCGCGCGTTGCTCAGGCTGGCAAAGGGGGCATCGGATAGCAGCGTTGCCAAACTGTGCGCGGTGCTTCTCGGCATGCGCCGGCGGTCGACCGTGAAGGGACAACGCGGTGGCAGAGAGCCGCCCGAGGCGCTACCTGGAGCGCTTCGCCCGGCGTATGGGGCCGGCCGATCCGGCCCGCGGTTCGGCCCCGTGCTCGTCACCCTCGCTCTCGATGAAGGGACCTCGCTCGATGCGCTGCCAGGCGGCGTACCCGAGTCGGCAGCTCGCCGGCTAGGAATGGTAGCGGAGCGTGTGACGGTGCTCTACGGGCTGGCTGCCGCCCTCGAGGTCCTCCGCGCGCTCACCGTGAGGTGGCAGGAGAGCGAGGCGTCGGCCAGGCGCTCCAGAAGGTCGATCTCGCGGCTCAAGCGCCTCGCTCGGGCCGCGGAGACGAAGGCGCCCGTTACTCTGCGGTCGGCGCTCGAGGAGCGGGTCGTGCATACGATAAGGACGCTGCCGCGGCTCCGTAGCACGCAGGCCCAGGTCGTGAGCCGGCTGTTCAAGGAGTGGATAGACGTGGCCGCGCTCGAACCACGCGCCATCGGCTCACAACAGCTCCGCCAGATCGCCTATCGCGCCCTCGACCAAGGAGCGGCGGCCGCGGTCGACGCTCTGGCGAAGGCCTGGCTCGCGGCCCCGGCGAAGACCGACGAGTCTCTGGAGGCGATCGAGCGGGCGCAGCTGGCGCTCAGCCTGACCCATCCCGGGATCGCCCTCGCGGCTCCGGCGTGGTCGAGCGCGATGCGGATCGGGGCGCTGCGCTTTGTGGCTGCGCGGCTCGATGGGCCGAAGCTCCAGGCGCTCTGGCCGCGGCTCGTCGCGCTGGGCGAAGAGGATCTGTACCGACTGCCCATCGAGTTCGTCCGGTCAGCGCCCGCCGAGCTGACGAGCAGGGCCCTCGACCTGGGAGTCGCCGAACAAGCGGAGGAGCTGGAGAGCTCGGTCGTGAAGCGGTACCTCCGCACCGTCGCCGCCCTGCAGGAGATGCAGCTTCACAGCCTCGCCCGGCAGAGCTGGTTCCTCGATCTGTTCAAGCGCGGTGGCGCACCGGCCGCGGCGCTGACGCTGGCGCTGGTCTCGAGAATCGGGCGGCGCGATAGCCTCGATAGGCGGTTGGCGTCGTTGCATGCGCTGAGTCAGGGATTC
>JASFTE010000226.1:0-7442 GCA_050114035.1 Armatimonadota bacterium
ATGAAGGCGCTGGGCGGCGGAGCCAGGCAGCCCACCGCGCTCATCCACGGGGACAGGCTGCTGGTGATCGAGGACGGCACGGTGTACCGGATCGACCCGGAGAAGCTGGAGGTCGAGGGCTCGGTACACTACCGCCCGAAGAAGGGGGCCGGGGGGCTGGCAGCGCTCCTGCCGCTGATTATGAACGCTAAGGCAAAGGCGCAGGTCACGAGCTGCCAGGGCAACGTGAAGCAGTTGTGCATGGTGGCTCACAAGTATGCGAACGACGCGGGCCAGATGCTGCCCACCGAGCAATGGCAGGATCAACTCCACCCGTATCTCAAGAACCGCGCCATCTACGCCTGTCCCGATGCGCCCGGGGAGGCCGTCAGCTACGCGATCAACGAGGCGGTGATTGGCGCGCGAATGGCCGACGTCAAGCGCCCGAGTGAGACCGTGCTCTTCTTCGAGTCGGATCAGGCCCAGGAGTTGCCCTTCGGGGGCCCGGACGCGGTCACCGGCGCGCCACGGCATGGCGGGCGCGTGGTCGTCGGCTTCGTTGACGGGCACGTCAAGCAGGTGTTGCCGGAGCAGCTGCGGGCGCTTCTCGCCCGCGATCCATTCCAGTAGCTCGCAGGGCCCGCCGTGTGTCTGCAGCCGGGGCCAGTCCGGGCACTGCCTACGGGCTCGAACACATCTGCGCGAGCGCCTCGAGCTCCTGGATAGTGCCGACGCATATCAGGACATCGCCGGCGCAGATGATGTGATCGATTCGCGGATTCGAGTGGATAGTGCCGTCGGCATCCTTCAGTGCCACCACCACCGCCCCGGACTGCGCCCGGATGCCGGATTCGCCCAACGTCTTGCCGTGCAACTCGGCCCCCTCCTCCACCGCCATCTCCCGCATGGCCAGCTCCACATCCGGCCCGCCGTGCATGACGATGTCCAGGAAGTCCACGACGGTGGGCTGCGTCGCCGCGGCCGCCAGCCGACGGCCCCCAATGACGTACGGCGATACGACCTTGTCGGCGCCCGCCATCTGCAGCTTCTTCTCCGTCTCGGCCGCCTCCGCCCGGGCCACGATGAGCAGGCCGGGACACATGGCACGCGCACTCAGAGTGATGAACGTGTTCTCAGCGTCCGTGTCCGTGACCGCGATGAGGCCCCGGGCGGACTCGATCCCCGCCTCCCGCAGCGTCTCGTCGTCCGTCGCGTCGCCGCAGACGTTGGGAATGTCGGCCTCGATGAGCTCGAACAGCCGTTCCTGCGCGGCGTCCACGACCACGTGGGGGATGCCGCGCTGTCTGAAGGCCTGGCTCACTTCCTCCCCCATACGCCCGTAGCCGCACACGATGAAGTGGCCCGACATCTTGCCAAGGATCCCTTTCATCTTGCGCCTCCTGAGCGCATCCCGCATGCGTTCGCTGACGGCGAATTCCAGCGCCACTCTGGCCGCGAACCCGGCGATGACCACGCCGAACACGATCAGCAGTATGGTGAAGACCCGCCCCACCGTGGATGGCTCGCGGATCTCCCTGTAGCCGACCGTGGAGAGCGTGATGATGGTCATGTAGAGTGAGTCAAGCGGGGGCCAACCCTCGATGATCGCGTAGCCGGCGGTGCCGAGGGCCACCAGGCACAGGATCAGGGCGAGGGGCAGTTGGAGTTGTTGGAAGAGCCCTGCTTCACGCATGGGGCCCCGACCCATCCGCGGCGGGCCGCCGCGAGGCCATGGTGGCGGCTCAGGTGCGCCGCATCAGAAGCTCCTCGACGAACATCGGCTGCAGCCACGCCTTCTGGTGGTAGGGCTTGTCCGGAAGCACGCGCTCATCGTTCTCCAGCTCCACCCGGATCCACCGCTCGCTTCCGTCCATCTCGTACGTCATCTCGCCGCCCTCGACCACCTTGAGCTCCTCGCCGCCGTACCCGACGACGCGGATCCGCGTCGCATTCTCCGAGGCAACCGAGATTGCCGACTCCGTCACCCGGATCGAATCCACCACGACGCCGCAGGACGCGTAGAAACGCCCGGCCTTGATGGCGTCGAGGATGGCGATTCGGGTCAGCTCCGACGCCCACACCATGTTATGGCCATTGAATGGCCGGTCCCCGCCGTTCTCGTCGTACGAGTGTGTACCGTCATTGGCGAGGCCCCAGAATGCCACTCCCGCGTCCAGGCACGCGTTCCACAGAGGCTCGGCGAAGCCCTCGTGCCCGTCCTCGTTCCCGGGTCGGATCGTGCGCCCGGCGTAGGCGCCGTTGTAGACCTCGAGAGCGTCCAGCCCGCGCAGATCCTCGTCATCGTAGATGCTCTCGGGGGCCGTGTTCCAGCCGCTCGGGTTGTGGAGCACGAGCAGCCCCCCCGCACCGCGCACCCTCTCCGCGAACGCATAGCTCTCGCGCGGGCGCACGATGGGGCCCGGCGGATGGCCGATGCAGCCTATGGCGGGATGCCCGAAGGAGGACTCCAGCGCATCGAATACCACGAAGCTCCCGCTCCGATGCAGATCCCATTCCTTGTCAACCCACGGCGGCGACGGCTTCGTGTAGTCGCGCACGTACGCCTCCTTGCCACTGCGGTACGTGCGCCTGGGGTTGACGACGCCGTCGCCGTTCCAGTCATGCGCCTCCTCGTCGTTCTGGTGCTGCGGGAACAGCACACCGCCGTCCTGGTCGCCGTAGGCGTCATTGTCCGTGAAGGCGACGAAGTGATAGCCCGCCTCCTGGTACAACTTCGCGGCGGCCTCGGCGTGCAGGGCGCCGCTGCTGTGCCGCGTGTAGCAGTGGAGATTGCCCCTGTACAGCCTGAAACGCGACAGCCCTGCATAGGGCGACACGGCACGGAACCCTCCCCGGGCCAGCAGAGCCTGCTTCCGGACCTCCTTGGCCCGCCCGACGACGCTCTCGATCTCCGCCTCGGCCTCCTGCCACTTCTCGTCGTCGGCCGCCTTGAGCTTGCGCAGCGTGCCCCTCAGCTTGTCCATGTCGCCCAGAATCGCCTTGGCCGCCTGAGCCTCGCTGCGCCTGTCTCCGCGATCCGCCACCTGCTGCACCAGTTCTCGCGGCACCGTCAGTCGATCCACGAGCTCGGCCGTCGCCCGCACGGGCTGGATGCTCAGGTCATCGAAGGACACGGTGGCATTCGACGAGCCGAAGCCGACCCGCCCCGCCAGGTATGCCTTGCCGCCGAAGTGATCGAACGCGCCCTTCTTCGACACGTCCCCCTTCAGCATCGGCTCCTCCGGCGGCTCCTGATCTGCCGGGAAGATGCTCGCCGTGATCTGCGTGGCCCGGCACTGGATCTGCAGCGCGTGAGCCACGTACAGCGCCCGCTCAGGCTGCTCGCCGCCGGCAGCCGCAATCGGCTGCCACATGGCCCGTGCACCCGTCGGCGTGCTCGTGTACTCGGACAGCTCCAGCGCCCCGTTCTGCCGCGCGACCACGGCGTAGTAGTGTCGCGCATCCTGGGCACGCAGGATCACCACGCCGTAGCCGGCCATCGGATACCGGCGCTGCACGTGGAGGAAGCTCATGGTGACCGCGAGATCGAAGTCGTAGAACCGCCCCGAGCGCAGCGACACCGTGCGGTAGTCCTCGCTCGTCTCGCGGCAGGCGCCGTCAACGATGGCCCACCTGCCGCTGAACGCGTGCCATCCCTGAAGCCCGGCCGCAGAATCGAAGGACTCCGTCACCGCTTCGCGCGGCGGGGGGGCGGCGGGCTCGGGCACCGCCTCGGGCGGCGGGGGATCCTGTGCCCGCAGCGGCAGCGCGACGAAGACTGCAAGCAGGAGCAGGAGGCGCGGTACGCCCCCCCGCCGATGCCGGCTCGGCGCGGGCGCGTACTCGATGGGGCTGCTGCAGGCGGCTCGGTGCGGGCCGCACCGGCTGTCGTGCGGCGGGTCGCTGCTCGCTCCGCGCGCCATCCCGCCTGTGCTCAGCATTCGATGGTCACAACCGTGTTGCCGCCGGCCTCCTGCGCCTCCGTGAGCGCCTGCACCGCTGCATCCACCATCGGCTTGCGCGACGCAGCCTCGCCCGCCGCGCCACTGAGCCCCGCGCTCACAGTCACATCTTTCGCCGCATCGCTGTGCGGCCCCACATCGTCCGCCTCCGCGATCTCGGACACCAGCCGCTCCGCCAGCTTCCGCGCATCCCCCACGCTCGTCTCCGGCAGAATGATGGCGAAGGAGTCCGCCCCGAATCGCCCCGGCTGATCGATGCGGCGACAGCCCCGCACAATTACGTCCGAGATGTCCAGCAGCAGCTGGTCCCCATCAGTATGCCCGAGCGTGTCGTTATACTCCGTGAAGCCGTCCACGTCCAGCACCAGCACCGACAGCGGCACCCCGTAGCGCCCCGCCCGCTCGCACTCCTCCGCCAGCAGCTCCTGGATATGCCGGTGGCTGTGCATTCCCGTCAGAGGATCCGTTACCTCCCGCATCCGAATCCGTCGCCGCATGTCCTCCAGCTGCCGCAGGTGCTCATCCATCTGCCGGTCCGTGTGGTGCCGCACAAGCGCCACGAACGTGCACGACACCAGGCTCCCGCACTTCCACAGCTCCAGCAGCCGTTCCCGTGCCTCCCGCACCGGCTTCTCCGTCGCCACCGTCGGCCACGCCGCATCCACGAACAGCAGCAGCGCCGACAGCAGCTCCGACGGCTCCGCATCCCGACCCGGCGCCGCGTGCAGGATCCGCTCCACCTCCTCCCTGAACCTCTCGCAATCGCGTCGCGACGCAATCCGCAGGATCGAGTCGAAGCACGCCTGGAGATCCTCATAGAACGGGCTGTCCGCACCCACCAGCTCACGCCAGCGCTCCATTACCTCAGCGGAATTCGCTCGTATCAGGCCCGCCAGTTGCCGCGCCATACTCCTGGCTCCCTTCGTCGCCCTGAGGCACACAAGGCAGTTGTGTCCCTCCGGCGACCAGGGCTGCCTCTTACACGCCTTGGACACTCCCCGCCGTCCCGGGTTGCTCCCGGCCACCCACGGGGGCACACCGACGTGTGGAAGCAGCACGTGGGGTATCGCATGTAGCAAACGGACAGCCGCACGTCAGAGACCAACGCCCCGCCCTTTCCGAGAACTGGCTCCATAGCGCCCTCCACTGTCGTCTCCTCGCGCCAGCACACGCTCGCGAGGGCGGCAGCAGGCGAGCTCATGAAGCCAGTTCTAGTTATGCCACAGTTTGCCAGCCCCTGCAGCGCCGTGCCGCCGCCCCCGGGCGCCCATCACCGCCCCTCGGCCCTCTGCTGCATCCGCGCCAGCGCCCGCCGCCAGCCCGCCGCGTGCACGCTCGTCAGCTTCCCGGCCCCGCCCACGTGGTGCGCCTCCTTCTCCCCCTCATCGCGCAGATACTGCGCCGCCGCCTCCGCCAGCGCGATGGCCTCCCGCAGCCCCCCCGCGTCCCTCTCCCGCAGCGCCGCCCTCGCCTGCCGCCACGCCGCGCTCCCCATCTCCCCGTACCGGAACCCAACCTCCATGCACCGCAATCGCTTCTTCACCCTCTCGCTCCGCGCCGACGCGTGCGCCGCGTCCAGATGTCGCCGCGCCTCCGCCATCACCTCCGGCGTCATGTACGTCCAGATGCCGTCCGTCACGTGCTCCGCCGCCTCCAGCCCCGCCTCGATCGCCGCCACGAACCGCTGCATCGGCGCCGACGCCTCCTGGAACGCGCTGTCGCAGTAGTCCTTGACCAGCGCGTCCGCATCGAGTTCGGGATCCCAGGTCATCTTGGCAATGGTGTACAGGTTGAAGCCGTACGTGCCCCAGTTGTTGGGCGAGCTCTGGCCCTCATAGCCCACGACGCCCGCGCGATGCAGGTACTTGATGTCGGCCGCGAACTTGCGCGGCGCCGGGAAGGGCATGCTGCAGAACGTCGAGTGCGGCGTGTACTCGTACACCATCACCCCGCCCGGCGTCACCGCCACCCACTGCTCCAGACCCTTCCGGAACTTGACGTGGTGCGCGCAGCCCTCCTTCTCGAACCGATGCACGAAGCACACGTAATTCGGCCGCGAGTTGACCACCTGGATGATGACGTTCGGCTCGGGCTTGATCGCCTCCGGGTCCGGGGGGCGGAAGGTCTGGTGGTAGGCGAGCGTGTAGATCTTCTTCCCCGGATGCGTCTGCTGCAGCCTCCGCCCCACGGCGTTGACGAAGCCCAGCCAGCGTTCCGTGATCACCGGCACCTCCCGACCCGACGACGACGGCCAGATCTCACCCGTGTCCAGCGCCGTGCACTTCTCGCACTCGCAGAACGCCGTCCCATCCGCCTGCCCCAAAGCCACGAAGTCCACCTCGGGCCGGGCGTCGAACATCTCCCCGAGCCGCGCCGCCATGACCTCCACCACCTCCGGGTTCGTCGTGCAGAGCTGCGCCCGCTCGATCTTGGCGCGCTTCCCGCCCCGCAGCGCGTACCACTCCGGATGCTCGTCGAAGTGCTGCTCCACGTTGAGCAGACGCCGGATGGTGTGCGGGCTCATCCACGCCCGGAACCCCCCGCGCTTCGTGATCTCCTCCGACAGCTCCGCCGGCGGCCAGCCCGTGCCGATGTTGATCTTGTTCTTCACCGCCCAGCTCATCGTGTAGTCCGACCAGCTCGCTGGCTCGCCCACCACCGTCATCCGCAGGAAGCGGTACCTCATCACCGGGCCTTCGACGCGGTCGATGTCGGACACGGCTATCGTCGGTCGAGTGGGCACCTCCTCCCAGTCCGGCCCCGGCGCCAGCCAGCGACAGCCGAGCTCCTCCTCCAAAAAGTCATACACCGCATACAGCGTCCCCCGATCATCTGTCCCCGCCAGCTCGAGATCATCCCCCGTTGTGTACACGGTCAACACCTCGGGTCCCAGGTCCGCGTAGCCATACCGGCGCTGCACGTCCGCCGCCCCGCCGATGAGGATCCTCGCGCCACCGGCCGCCTCGGCCTTCGTCGCGACCTTCAGGGTGGCTCCCGATATCTGCCGCAGGTACTTCTGCAGCTCCGCCGCCGCGAACCGCTCCGTCTCGCTCGCCCGATCCGGCACGACGATGGTCGCGACGGGCCTCCCCTCGTTCGTGATCTGCATAGCGTAGCCCGCCCCCCAGCTCCACAGCGCTGCAAGCGAAATGACTATCACGGCTCGCCCGCCGAAACCCATGGCATCTCCCTCCGGCCCCGGTGCATTGCGGGGTGATCGGCACATCGTGTGGGTAGTTAGGCATCGCCCGCCCCCGAGCCTTCCCGCGTGCCCCGCCGTCGCCTTCAGCCTTCGGCCGCCACTGTAGCCCAAGTTTGACAGGTTGAGGCTGGAATGGCTCCTGATGGGTGGGTTTTCGGGGTGTTTTGAGGCGGTTTGTCACCACAGGGGGGATATGGGCGGTCAGATGGCCGAGGGGATGCGGTTGATGCCGACGGCGTGGAATACCTTGCGGGCCAGTGAATTCTGGGGAATTCTGGGGACACCTTACTAAATTATCG
>JASFTE010000227.1:0-7423 GCA_050114035.1 Armatimonadota bacterium
CACCGTGCACTTCTCGTCCTCCCTCAACTCCTCTTCCGGAGAAAACGTGAACCTCGTGCCCTGACGTGATGTGATCCAAGAACCTCCGACCGGTGAACCGTCGCCGCGGAGTATCTTCACGCCCCGACCATCGACGATGCTCTCTTCGTCCATGACCGGCGCAAACTGGATCGAAATGGCTGCCGAAGGCTCGACGCCCGTCTGCTGGTCGCGCGGCGTCGTGAACAGGACCACAGGCGCAAGCTTCTCCTCCACCTTCAAGTATTGGTCGAAGAACGTGTGCACGAGCTCGTAGCGGTCGATTCCCAATGCTTCGTCGTATCCGTAGGGCAGTTCGTGGCCGAGCCCCAACATGAAGAGCGCGACGTGATTGGTATCGAGCTCCTCCAGCCGTTCGAAGAACGCACGATAGCCGCGCCCGAGTCTATCGCTTTGTCCATGAGTGACGAGGGTGGGGGCATACTCCGGCGTGATGAACGCCGACCCGTTGCCTGGCGATTGGTAGCCCACGCAAATACGGCTCGAATAACCTGCCCACGGTTGCAGCTCCGGGGACCCTGGCGGTTGCCCCTCAAACTGCCTGGCTTCCTTGGCCTCCTCGTGGCGGAGGTCGGACAGGCGCGTGATCGAGTACTGGCCCTTGGAATGCCCCATCCCACCGATATACCTGTCATCAATGCTGTACTGGCTCGCATGGGCCCGGATGAACCGGATCGCGGCGGAGTACGCGGCCAGACCGTTCCAGCGATCGAGCGAGAACCTCCCTGGCGTGTGCCAGAAATGTCGCCTGATGGGGTTGTAGCAGTGATCCAAGATGGCGTACGCGTAGCCGCGCATCGTGAAACCCATCATATGGGGCCGATAGACACTCGGCGCGACGTTCGGATGCCGGGTCACCTGCGTCGAGACATAGAATACGAGGGGCACTTTCTTCTTCGCCTGGGATGGGTAAACAATGTCCATCGCGAGCTTGTATTGGAACGGTCGGCCCTGCCGATCTGTCATTTCTTCCGGCCGCGAAACACGCTCCTTGCCGGTGACAACTCCGGCGATCTCACGGTTGTAGAAGTCCATGATGTACTCCAGCGTGCCATTGGCGCCGTGCTTGTCGATCTCCCAGAAGACGAGGTCCGTGGCGACGCGACAGCCGGCCGGCAGGAAGAAGCACCGATACACACGAGGCTCCAGACGCGCGTCCTCCAGCAGCGATTCCGTGTTCTCCCCGTAGATGGCCGCGAACAGATCGTGCAGATCCCGGTCAAAGAAGGGCGAGACTGCACGCGGGTCATTCTCAAAATCAATCGTGATAACGATGTAGCGCTGATTGAGGTAGTGAAGCAGGATCGACGAGTCAGGCTCCTGCCCGATCCGTTCTTCGCCGTGGTTCTTGATGTAGACGATCACCGGCGACCCGATATTCCAGGGACGGGAATGGGTGCCGCGCGTTATGTAGTAGACGTTGAGCGGCGCGTCCCTCTGCAGTTTGGCACAATGCCACGTGGTCGACTTCCTCAGATAGGGCGCCAATTCGGGTGGGTCTTCCCCAGAAGCTGGCCCGGCAAGTGCCTGCAAGAGGCAGATGAGAAACGTCAACTGTGTGACCACCGACGGCCGGCCACGGGTGATCCCTCTTGACATCGAGTCGCCGGTCTTCCAGTTACTGAGAGCTGTCATGGCGGGCCTCCGGAACCGGTGTTTCCACTCAACATACGGTTCTCCATATGACCCGGAGCAGCCAAATGTGCGTGGCGTTCGCCAACATGCGGGCTTGCCGTTGTGGTCGCACGCCTCAGCCGCAGAGGGCCATGTTCGGCGTCACTCGCTGCCAACGTGAATGCGCACATCCGTGAGGTTGATCCACTCCTTGAACTCCTCATTCGTGTTGCCATGGCCGACGATCCGCACATAGCGGGCATCGCCGCCGTCGACCGTGTTCGCCGGCGGGAAGTCGGCCCATCCGCCTTCGGCCTTCTGCTCCCAGCCGCTGGCCGCGACCTTGACCCTCCGCATGCTGACCGGCTGGCCGAGACGGCGAATGTCGTCCAGGAGCTTGCGCGTCTGCGGCTCCGGTTCGCTCATGGTCACGATCTCGCTCCCGTCCGCGTCTCGCCCGACGACTCTCGACGGACCGAAACGATCCTGCCCGGCCGCCCAGTCCCACGAGTGCTTGAGGCCCGGGCCGGCGACCGTGACGGTGCCATGATCGGGGCTGTCGGCCTTGAGCGTGACGGTAAGCTCCCCCCTGTGCCAGGGGTCGTAGACGCTGGCCAGCCGGATGGCATCCGTCCCGGCCTTCAGTCGCAACTGCCGCCAGCCCAACGGCTCACCGCGACCGTCGGCCGGCGACACGATGGTCTCGGCCGAGACAGGCTGCGTGGCGGCTACCTGGAACGCGCACGAGGCCGCGCCCTTCTTCAGCACATACCGGTGCCGGGCAGCGTCGGCTGTTTCGAGCTCGGGTCCCTGCATCAGCCAGGCGACATCCACGGCCTCGGGGGCCCGGATGTCGTCCAGCACGAGGATGTACTGGCCCTCGACCCAGAGGAACGTCCGGCGATAGCGATCCAGGGCCGGGCGCTGGGGCCCCCGGCGGGGATTGGCCAGGTACGAGCCGGCGGCCTCGCCCTCGACGGCCACATTGCTGCCGTTGCGGGCATAGCCGGTGACGACGGCCATCACTGACATGTCGCCGCCAGGCTGGGACCAGCCCGAGCCCTCCGGGCGGCCGGCCGCCACCTGGCCCGCGCCGTTGATGAGTATCGTGTTGTGGTTGGCCGACTGCTTGTGCTTCGAGTAGCGATCCGTCTCCGCCAGCATCTCCCCGTCGGCAAAGATCGTGAAGCTGTTGGCATCCGGATCGTCGTGGGCCACATTGACGTACTTCATGCCGTTGCGGTGCCGGTATTCGTTCAGCTTGTAGCCGCCGAAGGGCCCGCACTTGAACATCGCCCCGACGTCCGAGGCCTGCCAACCCGTGCGGCAGTAGGAGAGTCCCAGGTCGGGGTAGAACACGTACCGCGGCAGGTTCTCGATGGATCCCCCCTCCAGTGGCTGCCACCAGATCACGGAGAACCAGGTGAAGTTGTAGAACGTCTCGTTCCGCCGTTCCGCCTCCGCGATGCCCGTCAGCTCATCGGCCAGGTCGTGATAGGCGCACATGCGGTGCAGATAACAGTGGTAGCCCCCCGTCCCACCTCCGCTGTCGCCGTAGCCGAACACGCCCTTGAGGTCGGGCCGCATCGTCTGCAGCTTGTACAGCGGCGCCGTCCTGAAGAACGGGTGGTCCATGAACGGCTCGCCATAGCACCGCTGGCCCGCGTCCATGGCCAGCATCAGGTGCGTGTTACCGAACACCGAGTACGTCGGGGACTCGTGGCACGTGCCGTCCTCCGGGAGCCACTCCACTACGAACCTCAGCTCCTCGAGCGTCTTTGCCAGCAGCCAGTCGTCGTCGGTCTTGCCCTCCTCGGCCACCGCCAGGATAGCCAGCGCCATCCCCGCGTTGCGATGGAACCGGTGGTTGTTGGCCGGATCGTTCTGCCAGTAGTGCGTCCCGGGCAGCTTCATCAGATGCCCCTGGTGGTACTGCCGCCGTGCCATCAGCAGCAGCTTGTCGCGGTACTGGGCGCGGAAATCGGGATCCAGGTCGTTGTGGAGCCAGTCGTACGCCAGGGCGGCCCCGATCATGATGTTCGCCGAGCTCATTCCGCTGTCCAGCTCCCCCGTTTCCCAGTTCTCCAGCTCCATGAGGAATTTCATGAACTCCACCGTGCGGTCGAAGGACTGCTTGTCGCCCGTGAGCACGTAGTGCAGGGCGACCGTCGGGAGCCGCCACAGGCCCTGCCTCTGCCCGTCCGTGCCGTCGGTGAGGAAGTTCGTGTGATCCGGCTTCCGGCTGACCGGCACGTAGGCCAACATCCGGTCATACAGGCTCTTGCCGTAGCCGCTCTTGATCTTCTCCCGCATCGCCGGGATGTCTGCGGCGGTGAACAGCAGGCGAGGGTGTGCGCTGCGGAGCTCCTCAATAATCTGCGCCGGCTCGGCCGGCGCCGGATCGCTCTCCGGTGTCATCGGCGGCGGCGGGGGCGGCGCCAGCTCCTCCGGCTTCACCTGCATCGGCCCGCCCAGGCTCACGGTCACGTCGTCGATCCACACCGTCTGGTTGGCGTCGGGGGTCGAGTCACCCGCGAACACCACGGCCGTGAAGCCCTCCACCTTCGTCCGGTACCACCTGAATCGCTCGCGCCGATCGTTGACGTCCGTGCCGTTGTGCAGGATCGTCA
This sequence comes from Armatimonadota bacterium, assembly GCA_050114035.1. GTDB lineage: Bacteria > Armatimonadota > Zipacnadia > JAUWAU01 > JAUWAU01 > JAUWAU01. The sequence continues at coordinate 4,284 of JASFTE010000227.1, forward strand.
CGCCGGTCTCAGGGCTGAACACCATGGTCCACTGGTGCCAGCCCTCTGTTCGCTTCAGGCCCAGGTACTGCACGGCGAAGTAGGATCTCTCGTTCTCCGCCGGGTTGAAAGCCGTCAGAGCATAGGTGGTATTGCCGGACAGGTAGGGAGCGTAGAACGACCCCGGGGCCAACACGCGCCCGTCGCTCTGCACCACGCCGTAGTATGGCCCCGTCATCCGGACCTTCGGCTCGGCCGGGGCGCTGCCGTCCTCGTAGACCCAGAACTCCACCGTACCGCTCCCGTTGGTGTCCCGCAGCTTCCAGAGGGCCTTGCCGCCCGGGGCGACCCGTAACGAGCCGCCGCCCTCGCCGTGACTGCGCGCGGCATCGACACTGACGGCCCCGTCGGTCTGCCAGCCGCCCAGCGCAGCGGCGTCGTCGAAGGACTGCGTCTCCTGGGCGATCGCCCCGCTCGTGCTGACGAGCAATCCGGCGGCGATGCAGCCTGCCACAACGACACGTATGATGGCCATTTCCTGTCTCCCAACCTCGCGGATTGGTTCTACCAGGCGCCTGGGACCCAAGCGCGACACTCAATACAGTGTTGCAGTTCTGTGCGCAGGGAACACCTCCTTCCCACGCTGGGAGGGAAGATCGCGCCGGGGGGGCCGCGCAGGACGAAGTAGGGGCAGGGGTTCGCCGCTCTCAATCTGGTGTGGGAGAACCACGTGTCGGCTGAGCCGGCAGTGCGGCTGGTACGCGGCTTCGTGCCCTGCCCGCTGGGCGGCCGACCTGGGATTGGCAGTCCCAGGCAGTCCGAATCGTCGGCTGCAGAGCGAGAACAGCAGTGTGTAGAGCTGCCAGACCATGGCAGGAGGATCGGCGAGCAGCAAAACGAAGACAAGGGGGAGTATGCGCGCAGTTCAGGGCATTGTGCGGCGCGCCGAGTCGTATTGGAAGCCTGGATGGGCCTCCTTGGAGCGGACAGCGCGCAGGACAAGGACGGTCTGCCTGTGGGGGGCGGTCTTGTGGCGTGGGCCTCGGTGAGCGAGGACCACGGGCGGATGTGGTGACAGGCGCGCCCCAGCAACCTGCCGATGCCGCGGGCCAAGGCATACCTGGGCAAGCTGAGCGGAGGTACGACCATCATGAAACGACGCGACTTCCTGAAGAACCTGGGTGCCGGCATGACGACACTCGGCTGCGCTGCGGCGTCTGCCGGTGAGAACTCCCGAGCGCGCAAGCCCAACATCGTCTTCATCTTCATTGATGACATGGGCTATGGCGACATCGGTCCCTTCGGATCGACGCAAAACAAGACGCCCAATCTGGACCGCATGGCGGCCCAGGGCAACAAGCTCACCCAGTTCTACGTCAGCTCGACGGCCTGCACACCGTCGAGGGCGTCGCTCATGACGGGCTGCCACGCCGACCGAATCGGGATGGATGGACGGGTGCTCTTTCCGGCTGATGTGCGCGGGCTGAACCCCGATGAGATCACGATTGCAGAGCTGCTCAAAGCACAGGGGTATGCCACCGGATGTTTCGGGAAGTGGCACCTGGGCGACCAGCCCGAGTTCCTGCCGCTCCAGCAGGGATTTGACGAGTACATCGGCATTCCCTATTCCAACGACATGTGGTCGCCCAGCCCCAGGAGAGAGTATCCCCCGCTGCCCATCGTGGAAGGCAGCCGGCCGGTCGCGCACGTCAGCGACGGGGCTGACCAGGCCCTGCTCTGCGAGGTGCTTACTGACGCCGCAGTGAGCTTCATGCAGCGGCACCGCGGGGAGCCCTTCTTCGTCTACCTGCCGCATGCGTTCGTTCACGGCCCCCGATTCTCGCGCATGGCAAACCTGGAGAAAGCCGGCGGGAACGTCGTTCGCGCTCAGGTTGAGGAGGTGGACTGGAGCGTTGGACAGATCCTGAAGACGGTGGAGGAGCTGGGCCTAGCCAACGACACGCTCGTGATCTTCACCTCAGATAACGGCGGAGCCGGCGGGATGTCCATGGGCCCGCTCCGCGGGGGCAAAGGCGGCCCGAAGTACGAGGGGCACATGCGCGCTCCGACGCTCGCCTGGTGGCCCAGGCGCATCCCCGCCGGAGCGGTGACCGATGAGATCGGGGCCACGAGCGACGTGTTGCCCACATTGGCCCGCCTGACCGGCACAGAGCCGCCGCGGGATCGGGTCATCGACGGACACGACATACTGCCGCTGCTTCTGGCAGAGCCCGGGGCCACGTCGCCGCACGAGGTGCTGTTCTACGAGGTGGGCGGCGTGCGGCGGGGCAAATGGAAGCTGGTGCAGCTCCGCAAGGGCGTCACCGAGCTCTATGATCTCGAAGCCGACCTCGGCGAGCAGAACGACGTCGCAGCGCAGTTCCCGGGCCGCGTTGCCGAGCTGAAGTCTCTGCTGGACCAGCATGCCGCAGCCCTGCAGGCCGACCGGCGCCCGGCCGCATTCGTCGAGGGCCCAACGCCGCTGCTCACGACCACGGACGGCCTGCCGAAACTGGCCGAGTACATGGGGATGCCGGATCTGCAGGCGAGCGACGGCAGGGAGCCGAAGCGGTAGAGGGCCCGAAGGAGTCGCAGCAGTGCCGGGACCCACGCAGACGCGACGCGCTTTCCTGAGGAGGCTCGGAATGGCAGCCGGATCAGCGGCATTCCCCGGCGTGCTCGCGCACCAATTGCAGGCGGCCGGCGGGGATGCAGGCACTCGCCCGAATGTGCTTCTGGTGATGACGGATGACCAGGGATATGGCGATCTCTCGTGCCACGGCAATCCGGTGCTGAAGACCCCGAACTTGGACCGGCTCCACGGCCAGAGCCTGCGCTTCACGGATTTCCACGTGGCGCCCATGTGTACGCCGACGCGGGGGCAGATCCTGACCGGACGCGATGCCATGGCCAACGGCGCCACCTTCGTGTGCATGGGCCGGTCCATGATGCGAAACGAGCTGCCGACCATGGCAGACATCTTCGCGGCCAACGGCTATCGCACGGGGCATTTGGGCAAGTGGCACCTGGGAGACAGCTACCCCCATCGGCCGCAGGACCGGGGTTTCCAGGAGACGATCCATCACGCGGCCTGGGGTATCACCTCAATCCCCGACCATTGGGGCAACGACTACTGGGACGACACCTATCGCCGGAATGAG
>JASFTE010000228.1:0-7413 GCA_050114035.1 Armatimonadota bacterium
CCGCGGGAGGACGTGTACCTCTCCACCAAGAACCCCCTCCGCTGCAACACCGGCAAGGGCTGGCGCGAGCGGCTCGAGACTCAGCTCGAGCGGCTCAACACCGACCACATCGACTTCTACCAGGCCGCCCACGGCCTCAGTTGGGAGCGGTATACGGAGAACTTCTCCCGGCCGACCGCCGGCCTCGATGAGGCCATCAAGGCCAAGGAAGAGGGCACCATCCGCCACTTCGGCTTCTCGACGCACGATAGGCCGGAGGGCATCATGAGGCTCATCGACACCGGCCACTTCGAGCACATCATCCTGCAGTACAACCTGCTGGACCGCAAGAACGAAGAGGTCATCGAGTACGCCAACCAAAACGGCGTCGGCATCATCGTCATGGGCCCGGTGGGCGGCGGGCGGCTCGCGGCGCCCTCGGAGCAGATCAAGAGCATGCTCCCGGGCGGCGTGCAGAGCAGCGCCGAGATCGCCCTGCGCTTCGTGCTCTCCAACCCCGCCGTGGACTGCGCCATCTCCGGCATGAACGAGCTCCAGCAGGTGGAAGAGAACGTTGCCACCGCCTCGCGCAAAGACCCGCTCAGCGACGAAGAGAAGCTGCAAGTGATGGCGTCGCTGGCGGAGAACCGCAAGCTCGCCGAGCTGTACTGCACCGACTGCAAGTACTGCATGCCCTGCCCGCACGACGTGAACATCCCGCTGAACTTCCGCATCATGAACTTCCACCGCGTGTACGGGCTCACGGATCACGCCAAGAGCCAGTACGCCCGGTTCTTCGCCGAGAAGAAACGCGTCGAGGGCCTCGCCGCCAGCGAGTGCCAGGAGTGCGGCGAGTGCGAGCCCAAGTGCCCGCAGGACATCCCCATCATCAAGCAGCTCAAAGAGACGCACGCGGCGCTGGGGTAGAGGCGAGGAGAAGGGACAGAGCAGAAACGAGAAGAGGGGGGGCGCGGCAGGCGCCCCTTCTTTTCGTGTGGACGTAATGCGACGGGCCCGGCAATGCATCAGAACTAGAAGGGACGGGCGGGGCCAGGGAGCGAATTCCACACCCACCGTGTGGCACGGCTTGCTCGCCAAGCCGTGCATCCCCGGGCTACCAGAAACACACGGATAGCAAGCTGCGCGTGCTACACGGTCGTTTGCCAACCACTGCCGTCCAGGGAGGAGAACAGCCGTGGACAACCGAGAAGCAGTACATGCAGACGGCCTCACGAAGCTGTTCTCCCGCTCCGGCCGGGCATCCAGCGGCGACAAGGGCACGAGACGCCGCAAGAAGCGCCGTGAGGTGCGGGCGCTCGACAGCGTTGACCTGAGCATCCCCTCGGGCGAGATCTTCGGCATCGTCGGCCCCAACGGCTGCGGCAAGTCCACCCTGGTGCGGGTGCTGGCGACGCTGCTCATCCCGGACGAGGGCGCCGCCACCGTGTTCGGGCACGACGTGGTCGCGGAAGAGCGCACCGTGCAGCGGCTCATCAACCGGGTGTCCGTCGAGGCGGCCTTCTTCAAGAAGCTCTCCGCCCTCGAGAACCTCCGCTACGCCGCGAGACTGTACAGCCTCGACCCCACCGACGCCGCGGAGAAGGCCCGGGCGATCCTGAAGCGGCTGGGCTTTCCCGTCGGCCGGATCAATGAGTCGATGCAGGATCTGTCCCGGGGCATGCAGCAGAAGGTCGGTATCGCCCGCGGTCTGCTCACGCGGCCCATCGTGATGCTGCTCGATGAGCCGACGACCGGCCTGGACCCCAAGTCCAAGCGCGACGTGCAGGCGTTCATCCGCGGCATCACGGAGGGCCACGACGCCACCGTGCTGCTCTCCACGCACGACATGGAGGAGGCCGACACACTCTGTGATCGTGTGGCGATCATGCGGAGCGGGAAGGTCATCGCCCTCGGGACCCCCGCCGAGCTCAAGCAGATGTGCAGCAGCAACGGCGAGGTGAGCCTCGAGGACGTCTTCATCGAGCTCACGGGGCGAAAGCTGGAAGACGAAGACGATGAGGAGTAGACGCGCACTCGTGTGGCGCAGGCAGCCTGTCTGCGGCAGTTCCGCAGCCATCGCACCCACCGTGGGCCTCTGGAGGTCTCACCATGGTACGCACGGTCTACATCCGCAGCCAGCCGTGGTTTGCGTTCATCGAGCGCAACTTCGCGCTCCTGCGGCGCTACTGGCCCTGGGAGCTATCGTGGACCGTGTACTCGGGCGCCATCGTGCTCTCCATCGGCTTCCTGGCCGTCGGCATGGAGCGCGTCAGCGGCGTCGACATCCCGGAGAACAAGATCCTCGTATACCTGCTCACCGGCTCCCTGCTGTGGCGCTACCTCAGCGAGCTGTTCTGGGAGACGAGCAACGTCATCAGTTGGGAGCGCTGGGAGGGCACGCTCGAGTACACCCTCATGGCCCCCATCTCGCGCTTCGTGTACCTGCTGGGCAGCAGCCTGTTCGCCGTCGTGTACTCGGGGCTGCGCCTCGTGTTCCTCATGGTGCTGTGCGCCCTCTTCTTCCGGCTCGATCTGGCCTCGGCCAACATCGCCGGCGCCGCCGTCATCCTCGGCATCGCCACCTTCTCGCTTATGGGCCTCGGGCTCATGGGCGCGTGCCTGCCGCTGCTGTCGCCGGAGAAGGGCATGCAGCTGACGGGCATCATTGAGGCCGTGCTGCTGCTCGTGTCGGGGATCTACTACCCCATCGAGGTCCTGCCCCAGTGGCTCCAGTACGTCTCGCGCGTCTCGCCCATCACGTACACGCTCAAGGGCATGCGCGCCTGCCTCATCGACGGGGCGTCCCTGGGCGACGTGTGGCCGTACATCTGGCCCCTGCTCATCAGCGGGGCGGTGATGATCCCCCTCGGCCTGAAGGTATTCGCCATCGCCGAGACGTACTGCAAGCGCACGGGGCGGCTGAAGAGGAGCGGCTAATCGCTCGGAACGGGGGAGACACAATGAGCATCGACATCCGCTACGAGGGTGGCATGCGCTTCGAGATGTCGACCCGAGGACACGAGTGCACGCTCGACCTGTCCGAGTCGGGCGGGGGCACGGACGCGGGCTTGACTCCGCCCGAGGCCTTCGTCGGTGCTGTAGGAGCGTGCGTCGGGGTCTACCTGGTGGACTACTGCGAGCGGGCGGAGCTGCCCACGGAGGGGCTTGCGATGACGGCGTCCTCCGAGACGGTGGATGACCCGAAGCGCATCGGCCGGATACGCATCGAGGTCAAGCTCCCGCCCGGCATTCCGGAGGGCCGCCTCCGCGCCCTGCACAAGGTCGCTGACTCGTGCCTCATTCACCAGACGCTGGTGCACGGGCCGGAGGTGGAGGTCTCGCTCACCCGGCCCGACGCGCCGTAGGAAACCGGCCCGCCTTGCTCCCATCGGAGCTTAGCCTGCAGCCTCCAGGCCACTGGGCACACCCTCGCCCACCTCAGCCTTCACTGCCCCGTCTGCCGCTCGGCGGCCGTAGATGGTGACGCGCGGTATCAGCATGGCATTGTGGAAGGTGCCCAGAGAGACGTGGCCGCCCGGGAGCGGATCCGGGTCCGTGTACTCCATGAGGGGCTGCCCGCAGCAGTACACGGCAATGCGACCGCCGGACTTCCGCACGACAACATCGATCCAGTCCTGATGCATGTAGGTCGGCATCGCGAGCCTCGGGGCCTCAGCCACCACGTCCCCGTTCTTCTTCAGCACCGTCCGCGGCGAGTCCTTGCCCGCGGCCTTGAAGGCGTAGCCCGCCTCCGGATCGCCCGGCTGCCCACAGATGCGGATGGTGAGGTCCGAGAGGTCCTGCCGCGATCTCTCGCCGGGCGGCAGCAACTGAGGCAGGATGGCCGCCTGCGACACGCCGCCGGAGCTGGACGTACGGGCGGCCTGCATGATCTTTGGCCCGACATGCAGGTCCAGGTATAGATCACCGACGAAGCGGTGCTTGTTGGTGATGCGGGCCGCCTTCTCGCTCCAGCCCGCGAACCACGACCACTCCAGCCCGCATGGCCAGCGCGTGTTGATCCCCCAGTTGCCGCTCTCGACGATCCAGTCGGCCGGCGCGTCGGCGAATAGGTACGTCCAGACGTCAGGGCTCTCGACGCTGATGCTGCCGGGCCAGACCCGCAGTCCCGTCGCCTCGATGCCGAGCCGGTCCGTGCGGCGCAGGGGCTGGTCGTCGCTGTAGGCGATCAGCGGCTCCTCGTTCACGGCGCCGATGATGCAGTTCCCGAGGCGCTCGAGGGCCAGCGCGAACGCCTCGTCCGCCTCGGGGATGGTGGCTGCCCCCGTGGCCACCCTTTGGCCCTCGCGATACAGCGTCAGCTCAGCGCGGCCGGCGCCCCACGTGTGCGAGGCCACGAGGCTGTAGCCGCTGAGTGGATCGTGGCCGTCGCCGAGGATGGTGCGCACGCTCACCTTCCCGGCCTCGTCGCGATGCACGCCGACGCGCAGGCGCACATCGCCGGGGAACGGCGCGTGATGCCAGAAACGCCCGATGGCCTCCGGCTGCGGAAGCCAAGCGCCGGCAGGGCTCGCCCACGTATTCTTGTCGATGATCCCCGTGTAGGTCGGCGTCGGCGGGTCGGCGATGCGCATCTCGTCATCCAGCGACACCGCGCGGAAGCTCCTGAAGGTGCCGGTCTTCGGCCCGGTCACGCAGAGCCCGACGCCGCCGGCTCGGGCCGGGAACTCAACGACGTCGATCAGTGGTTCATCATCGACCTGCACCGTGATGCGCGCCCCCCGGAGCTCGGCACGCAGGCCGCGCCACGGGTCTTTGTCGCCGCGATACGCCTCCTCGGCGACGACCTGCCTCCGGCCGTCGCGCACTCGGACGAGTCGGACGACGTCCTTGCCCCGTCCCCGCGACCGGGTCACCAGGCAGTGGTTGCCCTCATCCTGGTACTGCAACACGAGGCCGGCCTCTGCCCCGCTCTGGCGAATCTCGACGGAGCACTCGACGGGATTCCAGCCCCGTGAGCCGGAGACGGCCTTGGCCCCGGCCTTGCCGTGGCCGCGACCTCGCATGGCGTCGTCGTCCGTGGTGTCCCACTCGCCCGACACGGCCTCCAGGTCATCCAACAGGCTGCGGCCCGGGGCCTGCACGATGGCCTGCCAGCCCCTGACCTCCACATCATCGAAATGCCCCCGCGCGCCCTTCTCTCCATAGAGGCCGATGCCCCCCTGGCCACGTGCCGCGTCCTCGGCCTCCACGACCACCTGTCCGTCAAGCAGCCCCGAGATCCAGCCTCCCGACACGCGCACACCGAGCCGATACCATTGCTCAGGAGCGCACGCCGCGGCCCCCCGGGCCAGCGTCCTGCGCTCGCCGTTTCGCACCTGCATGATCGCGGCGGCGCCAGGCTCCACTCGCAGGAGCATGTAGTTCCGCGGGTCGTCGTAGTGGAAGCTCAGCCCGGCGGCTCCGCCGGTCCACTTGGCGGCCGCGCTGACGGCGTAGTCATCCCAGAACCAATACCCGACCGTGGACAGGGCGTTACTGGCGCTGGCGAACTGATAGGAGAACGGGTTAGCGCCCGTCTGCGGCTCACCGGCCGTGGGCGCCACCTCCCACTCTCCCGTCACCACGCCCCAGCCGCCTGAATGCCCTGCGGCCCGCGTGAAATCGTCTGTCAAGTAGGGCCGGACGACGGCCTGCAGCTCGGCAGCGCCCAGGCCCCGGCACCCTATCGCGCCCTGCCACGGCGGCCCGTCGGCGGCCGTGAGGAGCAGACAGTCGCCCGCAAGCACGGTGACGCCGCCGCTTCGACGCTTGAGCAGAAGCTCCCCCTCGGAGAGGTCGCGCGGCAATTGCGCCTGACGCACGGTGCGCTCGTGCCCGTCCTGCACCTTGCGCAGCGTTACTGCTCCGGCCGCGAGCCGTAGCGACCGATACCATTGAGGATTCCAGTAATCGAACACGACTTCGGCGCCGCCACCGCCGGGGATGGTCCCGGTCAGGTTGAACTGCGCTGCGAGAGGATAGGCTTCCAGGGTCTCCCAGACGCCTGGCAGGGGCTCCCGCTCGCCCGGCGGAGCCGTAGGGGCAACAGCCTCCGGCTGTCCACTGGCCGCCAGCCCTCGCGTCACCAACGCCCTCGGGCGTGCGGTAGCCAGCCGCGGCACGAGTTGCCCCTTGCTGAAGTAGCGGAGCACGGGGAGGACGAACTGCTCGGCTTCCGGCCCCCTGAGCGACAGGGCATACCCCAGGCGCATGCTGACGTACATGAGCTGGCCCTTGCCCAGGGGCTTCAGCAGCACGGCCGGCGCGTCGCCCGGGGTGTAGTCCGAGCTCGACCGGGTCGGGTACGGCCTGACCTTCCCGCCCGTGAGCTCGGCAATGATCGTGACGTCCGGCTCGTCCTCCGGCACGATCGCTATGGCGCTGGTGTAGTACGGGGGCACTGCGCCCAGGGCGGCGAGCGCCTTGCTCAGAGGGTGCTCCGACTCGTGGAAGACGAGGCGTTGCGCCGAGCGGACGTAGACGCGGTTGCCGCGGATGCCGCTCTGATCCGACGGCATGGCTGCGCGCTCGACGATGGCGATGCCGCCGTTCTTGACATACTCCAGGAGGGCCGTGGGGCGTCTGCTCGCCGTGGAGCTGCGCCAATCAGCGACGATGACGATGTCATACTTATTGAGAGTCGACAGGTCGTTGAGTTGTGCATCCAGCAGCCGCTCGCGAGGCAGCCCGTGTCGGGCCAACAGAGCCATGTAGCCGGTTCGGTACGTCCCGCCGACCCCGATGCGCCATGGCTGCGACTGCACAGCCGACTCAAGCGGGTCAGCGACGCAGAGGTGGCATGGGGCCAAGGCCACCATCCCGAGAAGACACAGCACCAGTCTGCGCCAGCTTGCCCGCACCATCATCGTCCGCGTTACCTGCGGCCATTCCACGTTCGAAACGCCTTCCGGGTGCCCTGCCAGGGGTGCCCGCATGGAAGTGTGTCGGGGCCTTACATTATCTGACGCCTAACTTGGCGCCAGGTTCCCGGGATTATCGCTGCTTCGGCGTCGGGGGTCGCGTCGGCCGCCTACGTGGACGGCGTCGGGACGGGGACAGTGGGGTCGGCGTCGGGCAGCGCGGGCGCCGAGACCTGCGGCCGAGGACCGGCGACCTCGGGGACCGGGACGCCGCGACCAACGCCGTGGTAGCGCAGGCCCGTCCGGGCCACCGAGCGAGCGGAGAGGCAGTTCCGGCCGTCGAATACGTGCCCGCCGTGCATCAGGGCGGCCATGCGGTCGAGATCCAGGTCCCGGTACTCCTGCCACGCGGTAGCCAGCAGCACGGCGTCGCTCCCGCGCACACAGTCGTACGGGCTGTCGCAGTAGCTGACCTCGGGCAGAGCCTGCTCCGCCTCCGCCATGGCCTCCGGATCGTGAGCGCGCACCTGGGCGCCGAGCTCGAGGCAGCGCCGGGCGGCCGCCAGCGCCT
>JASFTE010000229.1:0-7403 GCA_050114035.1 Armatimonadota bacterium
CACGCCGTGGAGGCGGTCTCGCCCGCGGAAGAGCTGCCTTGGCTGCTCCGACCCACAGAGATTGCAGGGCACCCATTCCGACTCGACTCCCGGGGGTACGGTTGCCTGCACCGCGCGCATCGCACGCTCAATGGGCCCTCGCACTGGCCTCTGCATCGCCACACAAGTTGTCGTGCCTGCTCTGTCCGTCATGGCATTCCCTACGACTGCTGGACCGCTACTGACACCTTCCCTGCTTCTCTGCGGCCCAGCACCGACCGGACGGCTGTCCGAAGTAGCGCCGTGTCATCGCCAGTCACCAGCCCCGTAGAGAGCACGATGCCACTCCAGAGAGCCGCAAAGCTCAGGCACCCCATGGACACCAAGCCCGCGGCGCCCAGACGTCCCTGGAACGCGCCTGTGCCATCCAGAAGCTGAACGAGGCCGTAGACAGCCCCTGCCGGCACAGCGCCCGCGACCAGCGGCCCCAGCCAGACTCGAAACACCCCGGCCAGCATTGTCAGTCCCAGACAGTGCCGTGCCACCAGCCACACGTAGATGAGCGAACTGGACACCAGGGCCACCGTCGTGGCCATCGCCGGACCCGGCAGACCAAAAGGCCTCACGAGCGCTACCCCCAGCCCTAGCTGCAGCGCGACGAGCAGAGCGCCGCGCCACACGGCGAACTCCGGCCTCCCCAGCCCATAGCCGATGCCCGTGGTCGGCGTCGTCAGCATGTTGGCCATGTACCCAGCCGCCAGGGCGTACATCACCGACACCGTCTTGGGATCCACCTCCCCGATCCAGGCCCGTAGTGCCTGTGGCCCAATGGCCATCAGCAGGCCGATGCCTGCCACTGAGAGCAGTGCTGTGTACCGGGATGCCCGAAGAAAGAGAGAGCGCAGCCGAGCCCGATCGGCATGGGCGCCAAGATGAGATGCTCCGGGGATCATCGGTGAGACGATGGGCCCAACCGCGCCGTGTATGGCTATGACCGGCCGCAGCGCAAGTTCGTACAGCGCGACGCTGGCCGGACCGAGCACAGCGCCCACGATCAGGCGATCCGTATTCACCATGCACAGCCCGGACAGAGTCACGGCTTGCACCTTCACCGCGAACACGGCCAACCGTCGTGCGGTATGCCGGCCCAACTGCCTCAACGAGAGCCGCAGTCCCGGCAGATTGCGCTTGGCCAGGACCGCCAGGATGACGCCCTCAATGACCCACACGGCCGCCGACCTCAGCGCCAGCCCGACGATCCCATAGCCCAGTGCAAGAACGAGGACCGCTCCTATGCCCCCGGCCGCCGCAATGACGATCCGCACAGCATTCGTTATGTCGAGCCGTTGGAGCCCCTCGAGCACGCACCCGAACACCGACGTCATGCGCCGGCCGCACGCGCTCCCCACGCAGAGCAGGAGCGCCACCCGCGCTTCGGCATGCGCGCCCGGCGACACCTTTAGCCATGTCAAGATATGGCCCGCCAACACCCATGTGGCGCCCATGACTGCGATGCCGAGGCCCACATGGATCACCAAGCCTGTGCTCGCCATCCGATGTATGGCTACCGTATCGTTTTTCGCTCGCGCTTCCGCCACGTACTTGGTCAACGCCACTGGACTGACCATGTCGATCAGCCCCGTGTACCCGGTGATCACGGTGAGCAGAGCCCACACGCCGAAGAGTTCCACGCCGAGCTTGTGGTAGACGTAAGGCGTAAGCAGGAGCGCAACGATGGAGACCCCGAAGCGACCGAGGTAGCTGAAGATAGTATTGCGACCAAGAAGCGTCGCCAGCGGTCGCTGTCGCTCGCCCGTCTGCTCAGCTTTGCTGCATTGCGCGGGTGCGTCAGACACTGCGCCTCTCCCAGCTTCTCGGCGATCCATTGCTGTGTGCGCGGCCCGGCGTATTGCCGATCCCGAGCCATATTGCGGTCACGTAGTAGGCGACGTCTGCTATGCGGGCCGGACCCCATCAGGACGGCGGCGCGTCGCGGCTACCAGTACCCGAGGTCTCGCAGGCGTTTCTCCACCTCCGCCGGTATCTCGAAGGCCTCGGGGCGATCCTCCGCGGCGACGCCCGCCGAAGCCACCACGCCGCGCAGCTTCGCGGCCAGACGCTCAGCCTCACCAAGCTGCGTACTGGCAAGGTCCATGCGCTCACCGGGATCAACTTCCAGATCGTACAACTCCGGCGAGTCCGTTGTGTCGTTCAGAATGACTTTCAGGTTGCCGTCTATCATGCAGGCCGATGACCCGTTCGGCGCCACGCCTTCGGAGAAGACCGGACCGGGCTGGAACGGATCATCCTCGAGCCCGCGCAGCAGGGAGCGCCCGCTGACACAGCCGTCGGATTGGATGCCGAGTGCCTCGGCAATCGTGGGCATCACGTCAACATGCCTCACCGGCTCGTGCCACACGCCGATGGGCGCATCTCTTCCCGGGAAGTGGGCGATCAGAGGCACGTGTATGAGCTCCTCGTACAGGGTACGCCCGTGCCCAAGTCGCCCCCGCTCGAACAGCTCGTCCCCGTGGTCCGCCGTGACGATGACCGCGGTGTCCTCTATCAAGCCGGTGGAGTCGAGATACCCCACGATGCCGCCGATGTGCGAGTCCAGGTGGTGAATGCACTGCTCATACCGGTACCCGATGTATGCCTTCTCGGCATCCGAGACCGGCACGCCGCGTCTGTTGATGGCATGCATAGCCCGCGGCACCGGGTGCATGGCGATGACGCCCAACTCATAGATCCTGCGACCAAACGTGGCGAGCAGAGGATGCCGGCGCTCCCAGTCGGGCAACAGCAGCACCTTCATCACCGCCTGCCGCAGTCGCGATGGCTCTCGCCACAGGCCCCGGATCCGGCTTCGGGGCTCCTCTACGGGCGGTATGGCCCCCTTGCACGGTGCCGAATACGGGATGTGGGCATCCCCGTAATGCAGGCAGAGGAAGAACCGCTCGCCGCGTCTGGATCCCAGCCAGTCCAGCGTCGTCTCCGTGATGGCGTCGCCCGCCGTCACGTCCCCGTCCCTCACCTCATCGCGGACCGTGCACTCGGCAAACCCTCTCGTCATCGGGTATTCGGAGCCGAAGATCGCCCATGACGAGACCATGCACGAATGCACGCCGTCACGACCAAGTACTTCGGCCAAAGTGGACACCGAGCCACGCGGTTTCGTGGTGAAGTCCTGCACGCCGTGGCTCCCCGGCGGCGTACCGGTGAACAGCGTGGTCACGCTGCCGGGTGTGAGGTTTGACTGGGCGTAGCACCGGTCGAACCGTGTGCCCTGAGCTGCCAATGCGTCCAGATTCGGCGATGTCGCATGGGCATGCCCGTAGCAGCCCAGGTGATCCGCGCGTACGCTGTCGAGTATGATGAGGACGCCATTACGAATTGCGTGCGTGGGCATGTATCCCCACCACTGTCGCCTTCGGGCTTGGGGAGCGGGGCTGCCTCAGCATCGGCGCTGCGAGGTATCCCTGGCTTCCCCATCGTGACCCCAACTCACCGTCATTGCGCACGCCGCCCGGGGAGCCGCAGATCGTGCTGGCACAGGCCGCACGGCTATGCGGCCGTCTCCCCCTCGTCATCGCCGCCGTAGTAGCGGTCGTAGTAGTAGTAGTGGTAGTAGTACTCACCGGGTGCCGCCGCGGCTTTGTTGAGTACGGTGCCGAGCAGGGCCGCTCGGGCCGCGTCCAGGCGCTCCCTGCCGGCGACCGCCACGGGCCTGCGGGTGCCCTTCTGCTCCAGCACCAGGAGGGTACCGTCAACCTGCGCTCCGAGGATGCTGGCGTCGGCCACCATCGCCACCGGGGGCGAGTCGAAGATGACCACGTCGGCCAAGTCGCGGAGCTCGCTGATGACGCTCTGCACACGCTCGGAGCCCAGCAGCTCGGCCGGGTTTGGCGGGATGGGCCCGGCGGCGATGAACTGCAGGCTCTCGACATCCGTGTCCCGCACCACGTCGGCGAGCGACGCCTCGCCCACCAGCACGTTGGTGAGGCCGCGCTTGTTGTCCGTGGCAAGCATCCTGTGGAGCGTGGGGCGACGCAGGTCAGTATCCACGACGAGCACTCTGTTCTCCTGCTGGGCCATGATTATGCCGAGGTTGAGGGCCGTGGTGGACTTGCCCTCACGCTCGCGGGGGCTGGTCACGAGGAGTGTCTTCACCGGCTTGTCCACCGATGCGAAGCTGATGTTGGAGCGGATCAGCCGGTAGGCCTCGGCCATGGCCGAGCGGCCCGACACCTCCGTGAGGAGCCGCTTGTCCTCGTCCCGCACGAGCGGCACGATTCCCATCACGGGTGTCTGGAGCGCCCGCTTGGCCTCGTCGGGGTCCTTGATCGTGTCGTCGAGGTACTCGATGACCGCGGCCAGTAGAAGTCCGAGAAGCAGCCCGAAGCCGATTGCGAGGGCCATGTTGAGCCGCTTGCGTGGCCGAACCGGCGTCTCGGGAGTGGCGGCCGTCTCCCAGATGCGGGCATTGGAGAGCTGCATGGACTCGGCGAGGCGGACTTCGTGCATCTTCTCGAGCAGGAGCGTGTACACGGTGTCGGCGACCTTCTGTGCCCGGGTCAGCCGCGCGAGCTGCGCCTCCTTGGCAGGAAGATCATTGAGCCGCGCGCTGAGCCGTCGGATCGCGCCGGCGAGGCTGGTGCCGCGCTGCCGGGCGCCCTTGGCCTGCGCCTCCTCCTGTACGCCGGATATCAGGAGCGTCTGGTAGACGGGGCTGACCTGCTCCTGGGAGGAGGCGAGGATGGTGGAGACCTGGGTGGCGAGCTCCTGCCGGGCCCGCTCGAGACGAGCATCCACGGCGGCGACCTCGGGGGAGTCCTCGGTGTAGTCCTCGAGCACGCCGGCGCGCTCGATCTCCAGCTCTACGAGTCTCTGCTCAAGTGCCTCAATAACCGGGTTCTTCTGTATCGTCCGACTGAACTCTTGGACTTCCTCGTGCTTGGCGAGCTCGCCGCGGGTG
This sequence comes from Armatimonadota bacterium, assembly GCA_050114035.1. Classification (GTDB taxonomy): domain Bacteria; phylum Armatimonadota; class Zipacnadia; order JAUWAU01; family JAUWAU01; genus JAUWAU01. Next base: position 4,955 of record JASFTE010000229.1, read on the forward strand.
CTCGCGGCCTGCGCCTCGGCCGCTCTCACATCCGCCTCGGCATCGGCCCGGTGGGCTTCCATCTCGGCGACACGCTCGATGACTGCCCTGGTCTCGGCGCTCAGGTCGGCTATGCTCCGCTCGCGCTTGAACTGCTGCAGGGCGTCCTCGGCAGTGCGCAGCTCGCCGCGTACGTGCTCGATCTGTCCCTCGAGGAAGTCGCGAGCGCTCCGTGCGGCTTCCCGGCTGTAGGTCTGGCTCTCCTGGACGTAGTGTACGGCGATGGCGTTGGCGATGTCCGCAGCCTGAGGCGGGTCGGGGTCCTGGACCTTGATCTCGAGGAGGTCAGTGTCCCGGAAGGCCTCGACATCCACCTTTCCCACGAGGTCGTGGAGCGAGGCGTCCGGGGCAACGCTGCGCAGGACTTCGTCCAGCACTGGCCGGCTCTTCACCAGGCGCTTGTGGGTCTCGACAGAGCGGGCGCGCGCGATGTCGAGGGCGGCGCCGAGGATGGGGAGCTCCTCGACGCCCGCTCGTAGCTGCGGCCGGCGGGTCTCCACCAGCAGCAGAGCCGTGGCCTCGTATATGGGGGTCTGGAGCCAGGTCCAGATGCCGACGGCTCCGACGATTGCGAGCACGCTGCCGGCTACGACCCATCGCCGCCGGCCGAGGACGCCAAGAAGCTGTCGTAGATCGAGGTGAGTCTCCTCCGGGCCCAAGGCAGATACCCTCTCTAATTGAAGATGTCTAAGAGGAACCGCGCGGCCCCGGCCGCGCTGTACAGCCCCCACATCGACTCCCCAAAGCTGGTCTTCGCTCCAGGTACGAAGATCAGATCTCCGTGCCGCACGAGGCGGTCCTGCTCCCGATCGCGTCCCGCTTTGACTTTCTGCAGGTCCACGACGTATGTGGTGACCCGCTCGCCCTCGCGCCGCATCAGCGTGATGCGCCGGACCCTGGCCTCCTTCGGCAGCGGCCCACCGGCCGCGCCGAGCGCGTCAGTGACCCGGTCTCCGGGATGGATGGGGCGCTTTCCGGGCTCCCGGACCGCCCCCAGCACGATGACGCGGTCATAGCGCTCCGGCACGATGAGCACGTCCCCGCGCTGAAGGATGAGGTGATCGGCCGTCGCGCTGAACTGCTCCAGGCTGGTCGTCGGACTGGGCTGTACGAGAGGACGCAAGTCGAGGATCTCCGGCTCCTGCCCCCCACGCAGCAGCTTTACGTGAGCCAGGTCCGCCAGTTCGGTCGGGCCGCCCGCCTCCGCTAACGCCTGTGACGCGGTGAGCCCAGAGGCGGCGTAGAAGGACCCCGGCTGGGCCACTGCCCCAACCACCGAGACCCCGTTGCGGGCCTCCCGGATGACCAGTGTGTCCCCGTCCCGCAGCGGCGCATTTGCCTCTGAGGCGGGCGTGTCGAGCGCTGTGGCCAGGTCTATGGTGTTGTTGCTGCGGGTCGCCCGGAGCAGGACGGCCTCGCTGCGGTCGCTGAGCTCCGTGAGCCCGCGGGCGGCCGCGATGGCGTCGAGCACCCGGGCCCCGTCTTCCATCTCGTAAACGCCCTGCGCCCCGACAGGCCCGACCACCGTAACAGTCTTCTTCTTCTGCACGAGGAGCGTATCGTTCGGCGCCAGTCGTGGCTCATCGCCGTTGTCGCCGTTGTCGGACAGCACATTCACGAGGCTGATGCGCTGCGGCTGCGTGCCTCGTCCGTACAGATAGCATTCCCGGGTGGACGCCTGCGGTGTGAGACCTCCAGCCAGGGCGATGGCCTTCCGCACCCCGATGTCCTCGTTCTCCAACTCGAAGGCTCCGGGCTGCCGGACCTCGCCAACCACATAGATCCGCTTCGGCCGTGGCTGGACCACGTTGACGGCCACATCCACGTGCCGGTATCGCTTCAGGAGCGCGGCCTCGATGAGCTCCTCCACCTCGCCGGGGGGCTTGCCGGCCACGTCGACCTCGCTCATCAACGGGAAGGAGATCCTGCCGTCCGGACGCACGGTGATGGGCTCGCGCTCTCGATAGGAGAGCTCGTCGCGTCCCAAGACAACTATGCTGATGACGTCGTGAGGGCCTAGGCGATACTCCTCTGGGTCCGCCTGCCCTCTCTCCCGCGCCGCTACTGCGGCGAACAGCAGCACCATGACCAGTCGAATGTTCATTTGGCTCTGTCATCGGCATGTTCGCCTCATTTCTTTACCCCGGCTCTGCCTCCCAGGCCGCTTACGCGCCCCGGTAGGGCCAATCTCGCACCAGGGGACAGAGCCGGTGAGCTCAGAACGGGGGAACGGAGGAGGGAGTGGTACTGCCACGTACACAGAGACCCAATGCGCGACGCCCGAGGGCGTCGCGCAAGATGGCCGTCTGGGCGGGGACCAGGCGTGGTGCGCTGGGGAGCCTCTACCCCTCACCCCTTGGCTCTTGCTCTGCCCTGACCGCCCACACCCGGAAGTTGTCATAGTACCCGT
>JASFTE010000230.1:0-7304 GCA_050114035.1 Armatimonadota bacterium
GGGGAGCCGCTGGCGACGTGTGACGCGGCGTTTCACTTCCGCCGGGCGGTGAAACAGACCGTGGCGGGCGAGGGGCTCGTCGCCACCTTCATGGCCAAGCCCGTGCCGGACGGCGGCGGGAGCGGCTTCCATCTGCATCAGACGGCGACGCTCGAAGGCGGCGGGCCGGCCTTCGCGGCGGAGGACGAGTCCCCTTCGGCGGAGTGCCTCCAGTTCGCCGCCGGCCAAGTGGCGTACGCCGTCGAGGCCGCGGCGCTGTACCTGCCCACCGTCAACGCGTACAAGCGTATCAAGCTGCGCGGGCCCTGCCCTCTGAGCCTGTGCTGGGCGTGGGACAACCGGAGCTGCGCCCTGCGGCTGATCAAGGACCCGGGCGGCGAGCTGCGCATCGAGAACCGCATCCCCGGCGCGGATGCCAATCCGTACCTGATCACGGCGGCGGCCGTCGCCACGGGCCTGGCGGGAGTGCAGCAGGAGCTGACGCCGCCGGAGCCAGTCACGGAGAGCACGTACCTGGGCCGGGAGGGCGGCGAGGCGCTGCCGGGGAGCCTGGGCGATGCGCTTGCGGCGCTGAACGGCAGCAGCCTGCTCCGCGAGTGGCTGGGCGATGAGCTCGTGGACGCGTTCGTGGGCGTGAAGAGCCGGGAGGCGGATCGGTTCGCGAGCGCGATTACGGATTGGGAGCGCGACGAGTACCTTGCCTACCTGTGAGGCGGGTTCTGGGCTCTGGGGTCGCGGCCTGCGCGGCTGGCAGGAGCGACCGACCTTCAGAAGTCAACCGTCGGGCATGCGCGCCCCGGAGCGCGCAGGTGCACCGGATGTGTAAGTGCGAATGCGCCGTGGCACGGGCTGAGCGGGCACCCGTGGCCGACGCGCGCTTCAACGAGTCGGTCATCACGTGCATGGAGCGCCTGGAGCAGATGGGCGCGCATGTCGTGGCGCTGGGGCAGACGGTATTCTGGGATGAGCCAATGAAGGCCATCGCCTGCACCGCGATGCAGCGCTACGCGCCGTCGCTGACCTTCACGGCGGCCGTGCACGACACGGACTACTTCAGCAAGCTCCCCGGGCACCGCGTCACCGGCGCGCCTCCCGAGAGCGGCTTCGCCATTCTCCCGCACGATGAGGGCGCCACGAAGGCGCTGTGGGCGGCCATCGGTGAGGCCTCGTCGCTGTTCGGCAGCGAGGCGCCGGTGCGCAAGAGCGATCTCATCGGCGCGGGCGTGCCGCTGGCATGGCTGTCGCGGGAGTACGAGGGCGGCGCCGATGAGTTCTACGGCCGATTCACGGGGGCGTATGGGTGGCGCGGCATCGCGTCGCTGACCAGCGACGACCGGGTCGCCGCCGACATCGAGACGACAGAGGTTGCCGACGCGCTGCGCGAGCTCATCTCGTGGGCGTGCCGAGAGACGGCCCAGGTGGTCCTGAGCGACGAGGCGCAGGCCGAAGTGCGCCGGCTCGGGCGGGATCTGGCGGACGCCGTGCGCCGGCAGGAGCAGGAGGCACCCCACGGGAGCCTGACACGCGCGTACACGAGCCTGCTCCCCGAGTTCTTCGGCACGCTGCTGGGCGAGCGACCGGAACAGCTTCGGCTGTCGGCCTCGACGGATCTGTTCCGCTTCAACACTGACACGTGCCATCTCCCGCGCTTCGAGCTGCTGGACTGCTTCCTCTCGGGGGAGCGCCAGAATGCGTCTCGCGAGTGTTACAACGAGGCGGTCGAGGGCTCCGGAATCTACTCCTTGGAGCAGTTCGGCGAGGACGCGATCCCCTTCGACATCGTGGTCCCGGGGCTCGGACGCGGGACGGTACACGCCGGCAGGCGCGTGGCCGCGTTCGACTTCCCCGACGGCCGTCGTGAGCGCGCGTGCGACGCTGCGTTGGCGGATCGAGCCGGCCTCGCCGCGGCCATCGAGGCGGAATTCGGCGGCGACGCGTGCGTCGTGGGCAAAGCGGTGGTCCTGCCGCTCATGGTGAACCGGGAGCAATGCATGCTGCTGCATCAAGGCGCATCGGCGTACGTCCCGCGCACGCGCCGCCTGGCGCGGATGATGCGCGAGCGGGGGATGCAGGCGCCGCTGTACCCCATCCTCCGCATACACTACGCCACCTGGGACAGCCTCGACGCGGTGGATGTCGAGTTCTCGCTGCCGCCGCACCTGGCGCACGTATTCGGCCGGGAGATCATGCACAGCGCCGAGTTCGCCGGGCGCTGGCGTGGGGCCATGTCGGACGCGCGGCGGCTGATACGAGAGCTGACCCGCACGCGCAAGCCCCGGGAACTCCTGGAGCGTTTGCCCAGGCGCGCGCAGCTCGAACGCCTCGCGGCCCAGTACAATGCGGCGGCGGAGCGCCGGCGGCAGTCGGCGGCCCCGATTCAGGCGCTGCTGGACAGCAACGCGGGCAACCTGGAGGAGCTGCGCGGTCTCCGATCGGCAAGCGCCGCTCTGCATCGGCGCCGCGGCGCGATCCGCCGGGAGCGCATCCTGCCGGCGCGCCAGAGGCTGTGGGAGCTGCAGGCAAGTGCGGCCGAGGAGGTGGAGTTGTCGGCGGCGCAGGAGCGGCTCGCGGACGCCGAGGCTGAGCGAGACGCGGTCAGCGCGGAACTGGCGACGGTCGAGGCAGAGCTGCGGACGGTGCGCGACGAGCAGGCGCGACTGCGCGGGGAACTGCTCCGACTCGTACGCGGGCAGGAGCACCGGACCGCCCTCGCGGGGTATCGGGAGGCGGTGCTGCAGCTCGAGTTCGCGCGTCTTCAGGCGGTGTCGGATTCGTACCGGGCGCTGGCGCTAGAACGCGCCGATCACCGGCCCTCGTGGTGGTGGTTCCCCGCCATCGACCCGTCGGGCGCGTGGTTCGCTCGGGCCATGGAGACGGCCACGATGCGCTTCGAGGAGTTCTGCGACTGATGGGTGCGGCAGGCTCCCCAGGCGGCGGCGACCTAGTGCCCTTCGTCAAGATGCACGCCGCGGGGAACGCCTTCGTCCTCGTGGACGGGCTCGAGGGCCTCGAGCTGGACTGGGCGCAACTGGCGGCCCAGACGGCCGACCCCCACTTCGCCATCGGTCACGATGGGCTGCTGGTGGTACTGCCCAGCGAGACGGCGGACTTCCGGCAGCGCATGTTCAACCCGGACGGCACCGAGGACATGTGCGGGAACGGGCTCCGGTGCGTGGCGAAGCATGTGCACGACGCCGGGCGCGTCGGCTCAGAGGTCGTGCTCGAGACGACCTCCGGCCCGCGGCGCATTGAGCTGCTGGGGGCGTCCGGGCCGACGGCGCAGGCGCGGTGCGGGCTGGGAGTGCCGAGCGTGCGCGCGCTGCCGCTGCGCCTGAGCGATCTTCCGCCCGAGACAACCGCGGCGCTGGCCGATGCGCACAGAGATGCCCTCGACAGCGCCCTGGGCGGGGCAGTCCACGTCTCCCTGGGCACCCCGCACGTCGTGCTGCATGCGGAGGCCGATCTGCCCGACGCGGCGTGGGCGGTGCTGAGCGAGGCGCTGGAGCATCGGGCGCTGGACCAGGAGCATACGAGCGTGACATGGTTCCGGCACGCCGGGAGCGGCGCCATCGCGGCGCGGTTCTGGGAGCGGGCGGTGGGCGAGACGCTCGCCTGCGGCACCGGGGCGGCGGCGAGCATCGTGGCGGCGCGCCGGGCGGGCGTCGCCGGCGAGGAGGCGGCAGTGCTCACGAGGGGCGGCGAGCTGCGGGCGAGCTGGGATGGCCGCGGTGAGGTATACGTGGAGGGTCCGGCGACGACGGTGTTCACGGGCCGGTGGCCGATGGCCTCCAACGGTTGATGATTGATGGCGCATAGTCACGCGACAGCACTGAAGCGGCGGACGGTGGCGCGCAGCGTAGAGCGGCGCGGCCCGGGAGTGTGGTCGGGGCGAGAGATCACCGTCCGGCTCGAGCCGGCGCAGGCCGGCCACGGTCCGCGTGTCCGGCGCGAAGACCGCGGGACGGAGATTCGGCTCGATGTCGCCAGCGTGTGCGAGACGGAGAACTGCACCGTGGTCGGCGAGCCGCCACACGTGGTCTCGGCCACGGAGCATCTGCTCTCCGCCCTGAGCGCGTTCGGCATCACTGACGTGCTCGTTGCCCTCGACGGCCCGGAGGTCCCCCTCTTCGACGGCAGTGCCCTCCCCTTCGCGGAGATGCTGGCGGAGGCCGGCGTCGCGGAGCTTGAGGCTGAGATCGAGCCGATACGACTCACGGAGCCGGTCATCGTGGCCGCGGCCGAGTTGGCGATCCTCGCGCTCCCGGCGGATGCTCCCTGTTTCGGGTACGTGCTCGACTACGAGCATCCGCAGATCGGCCACGAGTTGGCGCTGTACAAGCCGCACTCCGACGACTACGCGAAGCAGCTGGCGCCCGCGCGGACCTTCGTGACCGAGGAGCAGGCCCGGGTCCTCCTGAGGGCCGGCGAGCTGACGACGGGGAGCGAGGCGAACGCCATCGTCGTGTACCCCGATCGGCTGTCGGCAGAGCCCAGGCTGGATCAGGAATTCGCCAGGCACAAGATCCTGGATATGGTGGGCGATCTGTACCTTCTGGGGCGGCCGCTGCTGGCGCACGTGCTCGGATATCGCACGGGGCACACGGAGAATCACGCCTTGGCGCGGGAGATACTGAGGACGCACCCAGAATAAAGGCGGCCCCGCGAACGGGGCCGCCACGTCCTATAGGAACGGCACGGGTCGCGGAGGCGATGCCTCCGGTCCGGCCGTTATCTGCTGCTTCCCGGGATAGCGCGAACGTCGGCGGGCGATCGGCCGACGTCGCCCAGCCCCGACCAGAACTCCTCGGCGCCAACGGGCTCGGGCAGCCGGCTGACTGGCGCGCCCTCGTCGTCGGAGCGTGGCCGCCTGATCTTCTCCCCCTCGTAGCCCAGCACCTTCGACACGTCCTCCTGAGGCACACGCTCGCCGTCGGCGTATCGGACTTGAGGCACCACGCTCGGCGTGGCCGGCACCCCGGTCCACTCCAGCCCCCGCCGGTACTCGGGCGCCAGGCCTGGCTTTGACGCGTCTATGTACTGCCCTCTGGGCGATGCGGCATCGGCGCTCGAACTCGATGCGGCCGGAACAGGCAAATCCGGAGTGCGGCGAAGGCTGAGGCTATCCGGGCCGTCTTTGACGATAGCGACGCCCGAGAGTGCCAGACCGACACAGATCACGGCGGCAATCATCAGGCCTGCCTGCTTCTCCCTCTTGCTCTTCACGCACTGTTCTCCTTGTGTATGGCTCGATGCGCCCCGCGCGCCTATAGCCGCTCCCACGAGAGTGTCTGCACCTGGCCCCTGAAGCCCGGCAGGGCCTTGATGTCCTTGAGACGCGGGTCCCATTCCACATTGATCGTACCGCTCACGTCGATGACGTCCGCACAGACCCCGCCGATGATCGTCGGCGTACCGGTGCCGCTGAATGATGCATCGTCGAGCACCGAGTGGGCGTAGATCAGACCCCTGACGGTGACCGTCCCGGCGATCAGAAAGTCGCCTATCGTGAGCATGGCCAGGGCGCTGTCGCCATCGGCGTACTCGATGTCACCGGTCACCTTGAAGCCCTCGGTGGTCACAATGGTGCCCACGCCCTCGAACGTCCCCGAGATACTGCAGAGCCCGTCCACGAATACTATGTGGGGATCGTCCCAGTCGCCGAGCGTTCCGCCGGTGAGAGAGACGTCAGCGCCGTAGTAGGTGTCACAGTTGGCGCGGAACCACTCGATGTCGATCTCCGGCATGCCTATCTGCCGGGCGTACTCGACCTGAACCGCTTCCGGGGGCTGCTGATTGGTGCTGCCCTTTATGGATCCGGTGGCGTGGATGTCGCCGATTGTGGTGGTGGTGTTTCCGATGAACTGGATGTTGCCATTGGCGTAGACGCCGGCGCCGCCGAGCTCCGGATGCCCGTCAATGAACGTGGCCCCGCCGACTCGCAGGTTGTGGTTGGAATACAGCGCGTGGCCAAACACTTCGCTCTGGCTGGGTAGGTACTTGAGGACGATCCGGAGCTCCTCGATCTCGCCGTTGGCCGCGCGCCCCTGTGTCTCGAGCAGCACCGTGTTGGCGATCCCGTTGTACGGCGCCGATGCCTGGAAGGAGTACGAGGCGCCCTCGTTGGTCACCCACGTGGGCGAGTAGTAGTGCCCGTAGTTGTTCAGCTTGTTGTTGATCTGGTCCGCGCCGCTGGCTTCCTGCTGCATCATCCACACGCAGCGGTCCAGCGCCGCCTCGGCCAGTTGCTGGGTCTGCACCTGCCGCTTGTACACGCCGGCATTGCGCACGTCGTGGATGCCCATCTGGACAAAAGTGGCGCCGAGTATGAGCAGCACCGCCAGAGCAATGATGGCGAAGACGAAGGCGATGCCCGCCCGGCTGCCACAGGGCCTAGAATCGAAGATGCGGCCCACGGCCGCTCGGGATGTCGCTGTCATGTTCACCATCTCCTTACGGACCCACGTGTCCGCGCGTCCCGCGGTGCCTCAGTGGTTCCGGATGAGCACCTGCTCCACGAGAGTCTGGCTGTGCACGTTCGGGCCCTCTCGCGCCTGGACAGTCAGCTCGAGCTTCACCAATTCGAGCATGTCCAGGGAGGGCGAGTACTGGAAGTTCAGCGTTTCCACGCCCTGCGTGAGACACTCGATGCGCTGCCACGAGGTCGTTCCCGCAGGCCGGCTCGCACGCCACAGGGTGGTCCCGTCGGCCTGCGGAAAGCCCGAGTCGTCAGCATAGTAGAAGGAGACCTGTTCCCCGGGAACGAGCGATTTCGTCACCGGGCTGACCACGTTGTTCCCGTTGCTGTCCTTCGCGGGCACGGTGACTATCACGGCATGGGGACCGGGATAGTCCACGTTCATGGACTCGCGGATGGTGCTCCGCATGAGCTGTATCGCGACCTGCGCGCGCTCGTGGGCCATGGTCAGGGAGACGCCCTGCTGGTACATCTTCAGGCTCATGATGTACAGCGAGCCGCCGGCCGCCGTAATGAGCAAGATGATGCCCACGGCGATCATCGCCTCAACGAGCGTCACGCCGCCACGTGCGTGGCGTCGCCTGTAACCTCGCATGCCGTCTCACCCCTCTCGGGCGGCCGTCACGGTCGGAGCGCTATGAGTGTGCTGACCTCGGCCGATCCGAGTATGGTGCGGCCGCCCTGCCATGAGACCTGCACGGTCACTCGCTTCATGTTGTCGGACGTTGGCGTGGGGAATTGCTCCATCGTGACGCTGCCGGTGCCTCGGGGCACGTCGTCTACGGTGAATGTTGAGGCGAACAGCTCTGCGTCGGTCAGGTTGTTGTAG
>JASFTE010000231.1:0-7299 GCA_050114035.1 Armatimonadota bacterium
CCCTGCGGACGTCCACGCACGCGTTCAGGTACGGAAATGACTCAGCCAGCCCGTACGCCAAGTGGAGCTTCCGGAGCAAGGACCCGGAGGGCGGGTACGGCCGTGAGGTGCTGGGCGAGACCTGGGCGGGCCACTACGGGCGTCACAACCGGGAGAGCACGCGTGGCGTGGTCGCGGAGGGGATGGAGGATCACCCGATCGTGCGCGGGTGCGAGGACATCTGGGGGCCGTCGGACGTGTATACCATCACGACGCTGACCGGGGACAGCAAGCCGTTGGTCATGGGTGAGGTGCTCGTGGGGATGGATCCGAAGGACGAGCCCAACACCGAGAAGCCGCCGCAGCCCATCGCCTGGATCAAGACGTACACGGGAACCGAGGGCAAGCCCGGCCGCGTGTTCACCACGACCATGGGGCACGGGGGGGATCTGAAGAGCGAGGGATTCCGGCGGCTGCTGGTCAACGCGTGCTACTGGGGCGTGGGGATGGAGGACGAGATCCCGGCGAGGGCCAAGGCGGATCTCGTCGGCGAGTACGACCCGAATGACATCAAGACGGGAGGCCATAAGCCGGGGCTGAAGCCGGCCGATCACGGGCTCTGAAGCGACGAACGCCGATGTGCCTGTAGGTAGACTCGGGCGTCCGTAGTCCCAGTGACCGCGGACGCCCGTTTGTGTTTCGCCGTCACTCCAGGCGCTGCAGGCTGCCGTCGAGGACGTAGGCGGCGCCGGGCTCGGTCGGGAACTGCACGACGTTGTCGCCGCAGCGGACCTTGCACGGCGCGCCGAGCGTTGAGCCGATGGCGGCTCTCTCAAGGCGCCCGCCCTTCCAGGCCATGCTGACCTCGAAGCCGCCGCGTGCGCGCAGGCCGGTGACGCTGCCGTCGGGCCAGGCGCTGGGCAGCGCGGGGAGCAGATGGATCTCGCCCGTGTGGCTCTGCAGGAGCATCTCGGCGATGCCGGATGTGCCGCCGAAGTTGCCGTCGATCTGGAAAGGCGGGTGGGCGTCGAACATGTTGGGGAAGGTGCTGTCGGAGATCAGGCCGGCGAGCATCAGGTAGCTGTGGTCGCCATCCAGGAAGCGCGCCCACAGATTCACTTTCCACGCTTTGCTCCAGCCGGTGCCGCCGTCGCCGCGGAATTCGAGCGACTGCTGGGCGGCCGCGCAGAGCTCCGGGGTGCCGCGGGGCGTGATCTCGCTCCCCGGATGCATCCCCCAGAGATGCGAGAGGTGGCGGTGGTGGTTGTTTGGGTTGTCCTTGTCCTCCAGCCACTCCTGCAACTGGCCGTGTTGGCCGATGAGGTTGGGGGCGATCTTCGCGCGCTTCTCGGTGAGCGTGCGGCGGAGGTCTGCGTCAACGCCGAGAATCTCGCTCGCCGCGATGGTGTTGGCGAACAGGTCGCGGATTATCTGGTGGTCCATCGTCGGCCCGGCGACGAGGCCGCCCTGCTCGGGAGAGTTGCTCGGGGTGCTGATGAGCCAGCCGGTCTGCGGGTCTTCGATGAGATAATCGACGAAGAACAGCGAGGCGTTCTTCATGATGGGATAGGCGCGCTGGGCCAGGAACTCCCGGTCGCCGCCGAACTCGTAGTGCCACCAGAGGTGCTGGCAGAGCCACGCGCCGCCGGTCGGCCAGATGCCGTGATTGCTGGCGTTGATGGGGGCGGTGCCGCGCCAGAGGTCGGTGTTGTGGTGGAGCACCCAGCCGCGGCAGTCGTAGTGCCGCTTCGCCGTGCGGCGACCGGAGATCATCACCTCCTCGAGCATGTCGAACAGCGGCTCGTGCAACTCGGCCAGGTTGCACATCTCGGCGTGCCAGTAGTTCATCTCGGCGTTGATGTTGGTAGTGTACTTGGACTCCCACGGCGGGTTGAGGCGGTCGTTCCAGATGCCCTGCAGGTTCGCGGGCTGGCTCCCGGGGCGGGAGCTGGCGATGAGCAGGTAGCGCCCGAACTGGAAGTAGAGCGCCGCGAGCTGGGGATCGCCGCCCTCTTTGAAGGCCTTCAGGCGCTTGTCGGTCGGTTCGCGGATCGCATCGGTGGCGCCCAGATCGAGGCTGACGCGTTGGAACAGGGCCCGGTGGTCGGCGACGTGGTCGCCGCGGAGCTCGTCGTAGCTCTTCGCCGTCGCCGCCTGCATCATCTCGGCGCAGCGCGCCGCGGGGTCGCCGCTCACATCCTCGTGGCCCCTGTAGTTCGTGGCCGCGGTGAGGATGAGCGTCGCCGCCGTGGCGCCTTCGATCCGGATGCCGTCGTCGGTTGCTTCAGCCGATCCGCCGGCGGGGAACACCTGCAGATGGACCTCGAAGCTCAGTGGGCTTCCGATGGTCGTCCCGGTCTTCTTGTACCGGGTCGGCAGGCGCCCGCGCAGGAGGAGCTGTCCCTGGTCGGTGGCCCGGGTGGATGAGTCGGCGTGCGGGCTATCGAGCGTTGCGGTGAAGCTCAGCGCCCCGCGCTTGCTCGCCGCGATCCGGACGACAATCGCATCGTCGGGCGCGCTGGCGAAGACTTCGCGCGTGTAGTCTACGCCGCCGACCCCGTACTGCACCGTCGCCACGGCCTGGTCGATGTCCAGCTCGCGGCGGTAGTGGGTGACCTCGTCGTGGTCGGGCAGGTGGAGCCGCAGATCGCCGCAGGGCTGATAGGGCATCTGTCGCAGGGGGACGCTCATGAAGTGCTCCCTGCCGAGACGCTCGGCCTCCTTCTGCTTGCCCTCGAAGAGCAGGCGGCGGATGGTGGGCAGGTGCTCGGCGGCGCCCGGGTGTGAGTAGTCGTGCGGCTCGCCGATCCAGAGCGTGTCCTCGTTGAACTGGATTCGCTCCTCCTCGGTGCCGCCGAAGACCATCGCGCCAAGTCGCCCGTTTCCCAGCGGCAGCGCCTCGACCCATTCAGTGGCGGGCTTGTCGTACCACAGCTTCATCGGTTTGCTCCCATCAGCCGGATCGAGCGGCCCGCCAAGCCCCGCGCCTGCTGCCGCACGAGCGAGGGCCAGGACAAGGTAGATACTCACGGTTCTCGCCACCTCCGCCGTTGTTGTTGACCGTTGTTACTCAGGTCGCTCCCGCACTCCTGCTTCGCTCATGGATTGTGTGCGCGAGTTGGCCGCCTGGTGGATGTTGCACACGAGCATGGCGGCCACCATCAACGCGCCGCCGATCATCTGCAGGATCGTGAGACGGTCGCCGGCGAGCAGGCGGCCGAAGATCGTGGCGAACACGGGCTCCATCGTCAGGAGCATCGCCACGCGGGTGGCCGGGAGCCTGCGCTGGGTGGCCGTCTGCACCCAGAAGCCGCCGGCGCTCGCGACGATGCCGGTCAGAAGCAGTGCGTGCCAGACCATGGGCGTGGCCGGCAGCACGAGCGGCTCCGTCAGGGGCCAGACAGCAGCGAAGACGACGGCGGCCACTGCCATCTGGGAGAGTGCGAGGGCGCTCGTGTCGTGCCGGCGGGAGTACCGGTCGAGCAGGGCGATGTGGAGGCCGAAGGACAGCGCGCAGCCGAGCGTCACGAGGTCGCCGATGGCGGGGTCTGCCAGTCCGGTTCCGGTGAGAAGCGCCAGACCGCACAGGCTCGCGATGGCAGTGCCCACGAAGATGCGGTCGGCCCGCACGCCGAACAGCACCCGGTTCCAGACCGGGGCGGAGATCACGAACAGCCCGGTGATGAGGCCGGAGTTCGTGGCCGTCGTGTACTTGATCCCGAAGGTCTGGAACACGTATCCGGCCGCGAGCGCCAGGCCTATGCCGCCGCCCGCCAGCCACGACGCCCGCGTGGCCCGGCGTATCCCGAGCGGCGCCATCGCGACCGTAGCGAGCGCGAAGCGTATCGCGAGGAACGCCACCACACCGTAGGCCGCGACCGCGTCCTTGACGACGGGGAACGTCCACCCCCACACGAGTGTGACGAGGAGCAGCAAAGCGGCGAAGACGAGGTTCGTGGCGGATGTCACAGTGCGTTCGTCCTGGTTGGCATCGCCGCGGGCGGGCTCAACTCTCGGCGTCGGGGCTACCCCAGGTCCCGCGCCTCCCGCTCCCACAGGTCCGCGAGCCGATCTGTCAGGTGTGTGGGCTTGCTCGGGACCGGACATATCCGCACACAGTCCCCCCGAATCGGGGAGTCCGGTATCCCCTCGCGTCTGCGTCTGCACAGCGTCGGGTCCGTCTTGGCCGGCGTGTCTATGAAGATGCGCTCGCGCTCGTCCGCCTCCACCGATCGGTAGTCGGTGACCGCCGGGTCGTCTCGCATGGTTATGCAATCCATGATGCACGCCTTGAGGCAGAGGTTGCACTTGTCCCTGAGGCAGATGGGCTCGGCGATGAGCGGGTCGGGCATCAGCTCGGCGTCGGTGATAATGGAGTTCAGGCGCTGTCTGGCGCCGAACTGCTTCGTCAGGAGGAGGTTGTTGTACCCGAACTCGCCGAGGCCGGCGCGCGTTGCGGCGTGACGGTGCGAGAAGGGGCCGAAGGTGTACCGGAACGGGGAGAACTCCCGCGCCTTGTCGCTCGGCGGGCCCTCCCAGATCTCCGTGTCGCTGAGGCCATCCACACCCGGATGCAGGCCGGTGGTGGGGAAGATCATCGCCTCGTAGCCGTGGCCGAGCAGGTGCTGGCCCACGGCCTGGGCGATGAATTCGAGCATGTAGTCATGGACGACGTGCCCCACCCGGTTGTAGAGCGTCTCGAGATAGGGGTACTTGACGTGGGGCGGGATCATCTCCATCTCTCTGTTCGCCAGCACCGCAGGCGCGTCCATGACGGGGTTGAGTATCGGCTGCGCGATGGAGATCACGCACCTGGCCTCGGGGAGGAAGTCCCTGGGATGGTGCCCCTTCGGCACGGCGTCATGGAGCGGAGGCATGGGGTCGAAGCGCTCGACGGGAGCCACCCCGACCAGCGCGGCGCCGTGCTGTTTGGCGATGTCCTTCACGGACTCGGTGAGGTCGGCTGCGCTGGTGCTGCAGGCCATCTGGTCCTCCCGTCGTGTCGCACTCCCTCATTTGCGGAAGTACTCCATGGGGCGGCAGTCGGGCAGGTCGAACTCCCAGTACCGCCGGGCCGCCTCGTGCAACGGACGAAGAGAGCGTGAGAGCGGTCCTTCCGGACCATGGGATACGGCGGCTCCTGTCCCCCCATGTGGTCGCTCTGGCCCCCTGTCTCCGCCCAGTCGAGCGGACGCGGCGCCCGTGGGCGCGCAGCACAGCGGGAACGCCGCGACGACGGCGGGCGACGGACCCGTCGTCCGACGATGGCTGCCGACTCCAGTCATCACTCAACGAAGAACGGCTGATGCCATGGACTCCAGTCCGACCATGCTCCCGCCGCGTTCTGCTGCCGCACGCGGCAGAAGTACATGGGCCCCGACGCGAGCTGGGCCTTCCCGGCCAGACGCATCAGGAATGATCCGGTCTTAGGTGTCGCCGTGACCTGGCCGCCCGGTGTATTGATCGGCTGGGACTTCCAGATCATTGTGGCGCCGTCGGGGTCGGCAGCGATCTCGACCTCCCAGGCGGCGCAGTCGGCAGAGGGGGCCTTTATCAGTGTGGGGTTCGCCAGAGCCGTGCTCGGCCCGATGGGCTTCGTGCTCACGACGAAATCGTCGTACCAGCGGTACTGATCGACGGGCGAGCCGCTGTTCCAGTACGCCTCCAGGAAGATGGCGTTGATGGTGTGCTCGGTGTAGGTGCCGCGGAAGTCCTTCCCCGTCCGCTCCGTGTCCAGGCGGCCGTCGATCCACAGGCCGTTGTATCCGTCTTCTTGGCCGGGAGTGTTGAGCTTCAGGCGCGACTCCACGCAGATCCAGCGCCCGGACTCCTCCGTGGAGTGGATCGGGAACGTGCCCTTGGGGCTGTTGCCCAGCCACTTGAAGTTATCGAAGTCGTTGTACCGGGTGGTGACCGGGCGGCCGTCCTTGATGCCGCTCACCGGATCCAACGTCAGGTTCGGGCCGCTGCCCCACACGTGGGCGATGAACGCCTGATTCCACCGGCTCGACACGAACCCGGTCGCCCGGCTCATCTTCGCCGGCCCGCCGCCAGTCCATCCCTTCTGGGCCTTGACATAGATGCGCCAGTACACGTCGTCGAACTTCTCGCCCTTGCGGATGGGCCTGCCGAAGGGACAGTCGCCGAACACCAGCTTCCGATTGCCCACGCCGCGCTCCCCCTTGGCGTAGAAGCACTCCATGGATTGCCCCTCCCCGCCGAGGGCCTCCGTGGTTGACCGTTTCGCGTGGGGGGAGTCAACCTTGGGCTCCAGGTACAACGCCTGGGTGGACTCGGGACCGTCGAAGTTGTCGTACCAGATCACATCCGGATTGCCCACGTGCGGCTGCACGGGCGCCAGCACGACGCTCTCGATCCGCGGCGTCTCGGGCTTCTCCTGTGCCAGGGCCAGCCCAGAGACGCCAACCACGAGTGCGCTCAGGCAGACCATTGTCACCCTTACCGTGCGCATGGTGCACCTCCTGCCCGTCGTTTCTGAGATTGCCAGACCGGCACATACTTCGCCATGGCGAGCCGCTTCGCCTTGGCGGAACATGCAGCGGATCGTTCGGGTTCGTAAGAGGCGATCCGTCCAGGTACCCCAGATTGGGCGACAGGTGGGCAGATGACCCGATGGCCGCGCGGGAACTGGCTGCTGGCGCTGATGTGGCTGGGCTCAGCGGTGCCGGCGGCAGCTGATGATGCCGATGTGGCTCTGGCCAAGGCCCTGCAACGCTCCTTCGACCGACGCACATCCCGCGTCATGGTCCGCACGATCGCGCGGACGGACCGGGCCGCCCTCGACCACGCGGCCTACGACCGCAATCCCCTGCTGCACTATCGCATGGACGCACAGCCTGGCCCACCGGCGGCGACGCCGGAGCTCGCGGAGCTGGACTTCGCGGGGGCACTCGTCCCCGGCACCATAGCCGACCGCGTGAGCGGGACGCCGCTGACCAAGGATGAGCTCCAGCGCCCCCTGGCGTGGCGGGCACTGACGAAGCACCTGTGCGAGTGGAACTACGACGCGACCGAGGGGCTCCTGGTCGCCGCGAGCCAGGTGAGCGGCGAGGACTGGGGCAACGTCGAGCACATCCGGCCGCTGCAGGAGATCTCGACCGCGTATCTGCATGGCGACGAGATCTGGGCCAAGGTGGAGTTCCGGCCCGAGGTCTCGTGGGCGCCCGTCACGGACGAGGACCGGGACGGGTACGGGGAGCTATATGGTCGGATGGATGCCAAGGCGTACGGCCCGGAGGTGCTGGCACAAATCCGGGGTGACTACTCGAAGAAGGCGTTGACTCCGGAGGAGGTCGAGCA
>JASFTE010000232.1:0-7282 GCA_050114035.1 Armatimonadota bacterium
TTCCACGCGCCTCCACCAAAGGCGTGGGGTCCCATAATTGATCTACCCACTGTCGCCGTCAGCACATCGCGGGCGGCGGCGCTAGTGGCTCCAGGTGGGCCGCGGGTAGAAGCTGACTCCGTCAAGCCGGAGCCGGGTTGGGGACCGTGTGGGACTTGGGTCCGCGTCCGCCAATGTGGCCGCCGGTGATGGCGTCACGCAGCCTCCCGATGGTAGTCGTTGATGAGACCGCCCAGGATCTTGCGCCGGACGACCTCCGCCCTTTGCTGACGATACCCAGGCTGGCAAAGGCCCCGACGGTAGACGGCGTCCTGGCGGAAGGCGAGTGGGACGCTGCTGCTGCCGTGATGGGCTTCGCCGAGCTGAACTCCAGGAAATGGGCGGAACGCCAGACCACGGTCTTCGCGGGCTACGACGAGCGCGGGATCTACTTCGCCTTCCGCTGCCCACACCACGGTCGGATCGAGCCAGCCGAGGTGGGCCGGGACGAAGTCGGCGGCCACCAGACAGAGGCAATTGAGGTATGGCTCCAGCCGCCCAACCGTCCCTGGTACCAGTTCCTCGGCATGCCGGGCGGCGCCACACTGGACGCCAGCGAGACGCAGCATCTCGCCTGGGACGGCGACTGGGATTTCAAGGACGCGGTCCACGATCTGCCCGAGGAGATCGGCGGGATACAGAGCTTCCAGAAGAAGCTCTGGACCGCCGAGATAGCCATCCGCTTCGAGGATCTCGGGGTCACAGCGCCCAGCGACGGCGAGACCTGGGCAATCAACTTCACGCGGGACTTCGGGGCTCCGCAGGGGCAGAAGCGCTCGGGGTCGGACTGGACCAGTTGGTCGCCGATGCGCGGCCGGTTCCGGGACGTCGAGCAGTTCGGCTCGGCAGTCTTTCGCAGGGACGCGCCGGCAGTCCAGCTGCTGCGGATCGGGGATCTGGTCAACGGCGATCTGGCCCTGAAGGGGCTTGCCACGGGCGGCGATGGCACGCTTTGCGTCAGCGTGCGGACGACTTTCGCCGACAGCGACAAGACGGTCGCGTTCAGCAGCGCCGACGTTCCTGTCTCGCGGGCCGGCAGCGCGTTCTCGCTGCCGGGCACGCTGAAGGTCAATGAGTCCACCGACCTGCTGTACCAGGCGATGGTGGAGGAGGTGGAGTCGGATCGAGTACTGGCCAGCCTCCGGATCCCCTTCGGTGCCAGGGCCGCCCTCCGCGTCAAGGCCATCCCCGTCTTCTCCGCCGACACGCTCTACGTCCACGCCGACGCGACCCGAGTTGCGAGCCTGCCCGATGGGGTCACAGTGGAAGCGACGGTGTTTCGGGGTGACGCCTCCACGGGTCAGTCGGTGACCGAGACGTGGGCCCGGGGGCAGCGCAGCGGCGATCTCACGATGAGCCTGGCCGATCTGGCGCCGGGGGCCTACCAGGTCAAGACGTTCGTGCGTGCCGCACCAGGAGCAGAGCCGCTGCTGGCATCTACTGCACCATTCGTCATTCCCGAAGGGCCCGAGTGGGCCGGGAATCGGATCGGCATATCGGACCGGGTACCTCGCCCGTGGCGCCCGGTCGGGGTCACCGGCGGCCAAGTGCGGACGACCCAGCGGGAGTACCACCTGGGCCCGGTGGGCCTGCCGGCGCAGATCGTGGCGCTCGATGAGGAGCTGTTTGCGGGGCCGCCCGCTCTGGCTGTGGTCATCGGTGGCAGGCCGGAGGTGTGGAAGGCCGACACTCCGAGGCTCGTGAGGCACGAGGACACGGAGGCGGTGTGGCAGGTGCGGGCGGCCGCCGGGCCTCTGCGCCTCAGTGGCACGCTGACGGTCGAGTTCGACGGCTTTGCGCTGTGGGACTGCAGCATCTCTGCGGACGGGCCGGTGTCGGTGGATTCCCTGGCGCTGGAGTTCCCCTTCCGCAGGGATCGTTCGCTCTACGCCAGAGGGCGAGACGCGACGATGGCCGACCGGGGTGCGTTCGCCGCGCTGCTCGGTGGGCAGGGCATGGGCGAGGATGCTCTCATCGCCGGCGGTCACTTCTCACGCGCCGGTTGGGTCTGGCCGGATCAGTGGTGCCATGAAGTCTGGGTCGGCGACGACGAGCGCGGACTGTCGGTGGTGTGTGAGACGCAGGAAAGCCTTCGGGGTGCGAAGCGGACCGAGATCCTCCAGAGCGGGGAGGCGAATACGCTCCAGATCCACCTGATCGACGGCCCCCACGTGGTGGATGGGAGTCTTAGCTACGCGTATGCCTGGCAGGCGACGCCCGTGAAGCCGCGGCCGGATGACCCTCGCACCTGGCACGCCACCTACCGGCGCAAGGGAACTGACGACGCTTTGGTGCAGGAGGATGTCCCGAACCGCATCGGCACGCCACTGGACATGTGGGCG
Organism: Armatimonadota bacterium; assembly: GCA_050114035.1. Taxonomy (GTDB): domain Bacteria; phylum Armatimonadota; class Zipacnadia; order JAUWAU01; family JAUWAU01; genus JAUWAU01. The sequence continues at coordinate 2,382 of JASFTE010000232.1, forward strand.
CTGAAGTACACGTCCTATCCGGCTCATCGCCTGACTGCGCGATCCTTCGAGCAGAGGAACGGGTATCTCTAGGCACACGGCACAAACATCGTGCCGTACTTCGGGACGAACCTGATGACGACCGACGCCGCGGAGCTGCAGCCGTTCCGCGCGGAATGGGAGGCGTATCCGCCAACGTTGGGGAGCAATCCCACAGGCGGCTGGGCCGTTGCCTGCCCGCGCAGTCCGCTTTGGTGCGACTACCTGGCGGACGCGACGCGTCGGATTGTGGGCGAGCTGGGATTCGACGGCCTGTACCTGGACGTATCAAGCGCTTCGGCCTGCGCGAACCACTACCACGGCTGCGGATACCGGCGGCCCGATGCCGCGGAGTGGGCCCCGACGGTGCCCGTGTTCGCCAACCGCGAGCTCTACAAGCGACTGTACCGGCTCAACAAGGGCGGAGGGCGTGATGCCGTTCTCTTCCGGCACGGCATGCCCGTGGCTGCCGTCGCCGGCTTCGTGGACGTCGTAACGCAGGGCGAGGATTGGGGACGGGAAGGGAACGACCAATATGATCGGCTGACGCCCGGGATCTTCCGAGCCAAGGAGATGCGCATCCAGTACGGGACCCCATACACTTGGTACACCTTCCACCACTACTACCGGAGGGAGAAGTTCGGCGGCCGTGTTCCCTTGTCGGCCATCCTCACCTACTGCCTGCCGCACCGTGTACTGCCCACGGCCGGGCATCTCGGTATGTGGCCTGTGTGGGATGTTGTGGATCGGTTCTGGCCGAAGTCGGAGTTCATCCCGTACTGGTCGCCGGCTTCCCCGATCCACATAGAGGAGTCTGGTGTGCTGGGCACGGTCTATGTGAAGCGCGACGAGAAAGAGGCCCTGCTGGTCGTCGCGAACTGGAATGCCGCGCCACGAACAGTGGATGTTGCCATCGACGTGGAGGCAATGGGACTGGATCGCACTCGCGCGAAGCTCACACGCGCCATCGAGCACCCCATGCTCCAGCCCGAGGATGCCCCGGACACGGACCGCATGCCGAATGCCCCGCTTGACTTCCGGAACGGCCGCGTTCTCCTGGCTCTGCACGGCCGGAACCTGGAGGTCCTGCTGCTGAGCCAGGAGTGACGGGAGCAATCCGGCCTCCGGCGGTCGGCTTCCGAGCGTCAGCTTGATCTCTTGGGACGTGATGGGTGTGCTGCGCCTGCTTGCGCCATCTCTGGGGCTCGTCGGGATCATGGTGCACTCGTCGGCAGCCCAAGCCCCCGTCGAGGTATCCGCCGACAGACAGCTATTCATCGACGACGTCCTGATTGACACGATGCAGGGCCTGCGCAAGACGCTGCACCAACCGCGAGACCACGCGGACAATCCCGTCCTGCTGCCCGATCGTCCGTGGGAGCATCGGCGCGTCTGCTATGGATCTGTCTACTACATCCAGCAGGAGCGCGAGTTCAGGTGCTGGTACCTCGCGCTCAACATCTACGATTCCCGCCCGGGATTCCGCGGCTACAGACCGGAGCATCACGTCCCGCTGCACGAGTCGGCATTCATCTGCTACGCCGAGTCCGATGACGGCATTCACTGGCGGAAGCCGAATCTGGGCGTCCACGAGTATCGCGGCTCCAGGGACAACAACATCGTTCTCACGCACCGGGGTACCCACTTCGACAGCACTTCCGTCGTCTATACGCCGGAGGACAGGGAGAGGCCGTACAAGCTCATGGCCTTCCAAGGGCGGTGGCCGTACCGGGAGGATCGCATCAAGGAGCAGTGGGGGCCGGAGTTCGAGTTCGGGATCAAGCAGCATGGGCACTATGCGTGGTCTTCACGAGACGGCATCCATTTCGAGCCCATGAATGGCGACGGGCCAGTGGTGCGCTGCAACGACCGGAGCATGTGGTGGTATGACCCGGTGCAGAAGCTCTACGTGGGCTCGGCGAAGCTCAGCCACGAGGGCAAGCGGGCCCAGCGCTACGCCTGGAGTGAGGACTTCATCCACTGGCACATCACGCCCACGTGGATCATGACGGCGGACGACGGCGATCATCCGCGGGACTAAGCCGAGGCGGCCTACGGGTTCCGGTACGGCGCCCAGTACGTCGGCTTCGCCGAGATGCGTCGCGTGCGGGACGAGGGCACCACGATCGATCAGGAACTGATGGTCAGCCGAGACGGCAGGCACTGGAGCCGCCCCATCCGTCGTCCGTTCATCGAGCTCGGGCCCAAGGAGAGCTGGCGGTACGGGGTCGCGAAGCTCTTCGCCAGTTTCCCCATCCAGCGCGACGGCCAGTTGTGGATCTACTACGGCGGGAAGACCGGGCTGACCGATGCCCATACGGGCACGGGACCCAATCAAGCCATGAGCCTGGCCTTACTGCGTCAGGATGGCTTCGTCTCCGTCGACGGCGGCCCGAATGGAGGCGTGCTTGTCACGCATCCCGTAAAGCTCGTAGGGCGCCACCTGCATCTGAACGCTGATGCAGAGGGCGGCCAGATTCGGGTCGAAATCAGAGACGTCCAGGGGGCCGCGATTTCCGGCTACGAGGCCGACGAGTGCGTTCCGATCACCGGCGACAGCCTCGACGCGACTGTGGGGTGGGAAGAGCACGGCTCCTTGGATTCCCTGAGCTCGAGACCTGTGCGTTTGGCGCTGTTCATCCGCAACGCGGCGCTGTACTCGCTGTGGACTGACGATGGCTAGCCGATGGGGCCGGCCAGGCTTGCGCTGGAGGGAGCTATGCAAACGAGACATCGTCTGCGCACCACGATTGGGCTCGCACTGTTGTGCGCCGCCATCACGGCCTTCGGTGCGCGGAGACAAACAGCGAGTGAGGCGCCAGCCATGCAGTCGGCATCGGAGCAAGCGCAACGGCACCTGATACCACGTCTCGGCTCGGAGCGGGCCTCGTCAGGGGCCGGCAACAAGATCGTGACGTACCAGGACAGGACGCACGTGGTCTGGCAGGACTGCACTCAGGACGGATACTCCAACCGCGTGCGGAGCTACGACCATCGCAGCGGTGGGTGGTCCGATGTGTTTACGCTCAACCAGGGCAAGGACAACCACGCGCGGCCGGTGATTACCATGGACCACCGGGGGTACCTACACGCGATCATGAGCGGACACAACTCCCCGGTGACCCATCGCCGGTCCGTCCGACCGAGCGATGCGTCGGCATGGACCGAAGCACAGCCGGCAGGCTCCGGCACGTACCCAATAGTGGTCTGCGGTCCCGACGACACGCTGTATCTGACGCTGCGCTCCTCGCGGCGCTGGAACGGCGTGGACCTGTACGTCAAGCCGCTCGACGGCCCATGGCGCCAGAAGGCCAAGCTCGTGAAACGCGCCGAGGAGTACTCGGGATACGGAGCGTTCCACAATGGGCTCGCATGGGCGCCGGATGGGACGCTGCACATGGTCTGCGACTTCTATGAGAGCAAGGCACAGCGCGGGGTCCATCAGGCCGTGTGCTATATGCGAAGCCGCGACGGCGGCGAGACCTGGCAGAAGGCCGACGATGCACCAGTCGAGCTGCCCGCGCGCCCGGAGCATATGGACGTGCTGGCTCGCGATACGGGACCCCGCCACGAGGCAATGCCGCCGCCGGTCATTCTGGCCCAAGGCTGCATCGCCGTGGACTCCAGGGGCACGCCCTACGGGCTGTACGTGTCGCACCTGGAAAAGCCGGGGCAGGTCATGCTCGCTACCACGAACAGGGAAGGGAAGTGGATGCAGCGCGCCATCGACGCGGCCGAGCAGGCCTATCCGCGTATGCGGCCAATTGGCTGCCGGGGTGCGCTCAGCATCGACGAAGACGACACGCTATACCTCCTGCTGGAGCTGGTGCCCCTCGGCGAGGGCTGGGTGGACGGCAAGCCCACGCGTGGGATGCGCTTCCTGGAGGAGCCGGTCAAGCGCCTCGTGTGGCTCGTCTCGGAGGACGGGGGACGCACCTTCCGCGTCCGCCCCGCGCTCGAGCCTGGCCTGATGCTCAACCAGGCCAACACGGAGCGGCCCACTGGTGTGAACACAATCCCAGCGGGTCGCATGCCACCCTTCGCCTACTTCGACGGCCTGTCGCGGTACCGGGAGCCGGGCGAGCTAATCCAGAACAACGTGTACCTGGTCATGCCATAGTGGGAACCCGGTGGTCGAGGCGAGGAGGGGGTGCCCGTCGAGCGATCGCGCTGATAGCTGCCAGCTCGGTGGCCGGCCCCGTGGAGTGCACCACTCACCGCTGTCGGGCTCCCTGTCGCCACTCACAGTCGCATCGATGCCGCCACACCTGCAGATCGTCGGTCGCCCTGGGCGTCGAGCCCGGGCCGATGGTGTCCCCGCGAGTTTACCGATCCACGCTCGTTCGGCGTGGTGCCACTCCGACATGATCGGCGCTGAGATCGTCGTTATTGTCCAACAGCCACGGGAGTCGCCCGGGCGGGCCGGCGGCGCTCTGGCGCTGCTTCAGGCTCACAGGACGCCGAGCCACGTCCGAGGAGGTTCTCTCGGCACGCAACGGGGAACAACGCCACGCGCACGAGGCTCGCAAGTCCCGGGCCTTTTGTGCAACCTGCCACCGCTCAGAATGGCCGCTACGGCCCTGACAGGCGCATCGTGCCGAAATCAGTAACGCAATGCTCATAACCGTGCGAGCTGGCCGCATCCAGGTTGCCCTCGCGGGCTCGCCAAGCCCTATCTGCTCCCCGTAGTCGCCTCCGCTCAGCTTCCGCCGACGCCCTCGAGTCCACTGTCAGCTCCGGCTCTGCGACCATGGGTCCGGGAGAAGCTCCTCGCATGCCTGGATCCCGCATCCAGCCTGGACCGCGAACCAAGGAATGCGCATAGAAAGACGGAGCCATGCCAGACGGATTCCCGGACGAAGTGAACGAGGTGAAGGGCGACT
>JASFTE010000233.1:0-7264 GCA_050114035.1 Armatimonadota bacterium
GGTCGCACAACTGCTCCTGGCCGAGACCCATACTGTCGCCCAGAGCCAGAGACAGGAGGCAGATGTGCAGTGAGTGGGCAAAGGTGTAGTCGTCGTGCCCCTTGAGGCAGGTCAGGCTCACAACCACCGGCTTATCCTCGAGGACGGTCTCCACCAACTCCCGCACAACATCGCGGGTGCTCGCCACGTCCACGACGCAGCCACTGAGCGCGGAGGACATGGCTCCATGCACGACGTCAAGCGCTCGAAGGTAGACGTCGCCGGCGGAGGCGGCCACGTGTCCGCCGCCGGCCTGGGTGCCCGTGATCACGAGGTTCTCGAAGCGTACGTGAGTGATGCCGTGCTGCTGCATGACGGCGCTCACGCCGCCCTGCTTCTCCAGCTTGGCCGGCTGCATCCGGGCGATCTCCGCCAACTCGGCCATCTCCTCGATCCGCAGGCCCCTCTCGAAGGTGATCCCCTGGACTTCGCGTCGCAGCAGGCCTCCGACGAGCCCCGGGGGCGGCGCGCCCGTGAACAGGCGGTGCTCGCCGTGGACCATGTGCCCCTCGATCAGCTTCAGCGTGATGCTGGGCTCCTCGGCCAGCAAGCCCGACAGCAGACCGTGGGCCTGCTCCAGAGACTGCGCCACCAGCGGATGCTCGGCAGGATAGAAGTCGAGGCTGGTGAGCGCCCGGTTCAGCGCCACAATGGCCGCCTCGAGACGCTCGGGGAATGGCGCCGAGGCAATGGCGGCTGCCGATAGAGCGTCACCTGGCGTGGCATGTCCTGTGGTGGTTGCTTCCATCATCGCCGCCCCCTTCCTCGCTGTGCTCCGGAGGCCGGCAGCCCCCTCGGCGGCGTTAGTTGCCCTTGGCGGCCGCCTCGGCGAGTGCCCGGTGGCACGCCTGCTGGACCACGGGGCGCCGGTCCGAGATGCCCCGTTTCAGCGCCGCCCGGGCGCGCTCCGTGCCCAGCCGACCCAGTGCTGTGGCGGCCGCGGCGCTGAGCTCCGCGCCAGCCTCGCGCCGGAACAGAGCCCTGTGCCGCAGGGCGCGTGCCAGCATGTCATAGGCAGCCGTGCAGCCCAGGCTGCCCAGCGCGATCATGGCCGCGGCCCGGAGGCGCGTGCGCTTGTCCAGCAACCCCTTGGGCTCTGCAGCCTTCATCAGGGCCACGGCAACGCGCGGATCGCGGATGTGGCCCAGACTCGCGGCAGCCATCTCCTGGATGTCCGGCTCGGAGTTGTCCAGAGCGCAGATCAGCAGATCCAGAGCCTCTGAGCTCGGGCTTGTCGTGAGCGCCTGGACGACGGCCGCCCGCAGCGCCAGGTAGCCCTGCGCCAGCGAGATCGACAGGTACTTCGTTGCGAACGTGCTGCTCTGCGCCGCGAGGCACTCCACGGCGGCTGCCGCGTTCTCCCAGCCAGGGTCCAGCAGCAGCGATCGGAAGTCCGGCTCTTCGCTCTGCTCGTGCTCCGTCGAGTCGTCGGGGGAGGCATCGTCTGCCGCGGCCGGGTCGGAGTCGTCATCCGTGTCATCCGTGTCGGTCGGTTTGACGCCGTCCCGCTCGAGCCGAGCCAGCGATGCCAGTATGACTGGCAGGTCGGCCCGGCAGGATTTCTTCCTCAACATCTCATAGAGCGCCGACACGCCACTGGACCCGAGATCCGCCAGCAGCGCAATCAGTTGCCCGCGCTCCGGACCGCTGGCGTTCGCCAGAGCCGCTTCCACGCTCTCCACGCCACCGGTGCTCTCCAGCTTCGCCAGCGCTTCCGTGGTCCGCTGCCTGCAGCGCCGCGGCAGCTCCGGCGACTGCTGCTTCTCCCGCAGGGCATTGACCACGCGCAACGCGATGCCGTTGGCCCTGCCGTTGCCCTCCTGGATGCGCCCCAGGCTCGACTCGACGGCATCCAGCGCGGTGAGATACGCCTCCGCCTCCCGTACGGTCTGCAGGACCTCCAGGCACACGCTCACACGCGCCCTCCACATGACGTCCTCGTCCAGCAACGCAAACAGATCCTCGCCCTCAGCGCGTCGCTTCTCTCTCGTAGCCTCATCGGTACGGAAGCTGCCCAGTTGGGGGCTACTGCCGTCCGTCTTGCGGCTCCCCAGCGCGTCCAGCAGCCGCCCAACAACGCTGGATGATGCCTCGTCCGGCAGGCCGAGCTCCTTCAGGCGGTCCCGCGCGGCCGGGGCGACGGACTCCAGGCGGTCCTGCGTGGGTGCGATGCGGCCCAGCAGTCGTTCGATGGTGACCGACGGGTCCTGGATCGCCTCCTCGGCGTCTGCGCCGAGCAGCTCGAGGGCCTCGTCAATGTCCAGATTCCCGCCGAGGGACTCGAGCACATCGAACTTGGCGTCGGGCGCCACCACGTCGGCCTGCAGCACTTTGCGTTGGAGGCCCACGCTCAAGGAACGGAACACCTCGGTGAGCTTCTCGCGCGTCGCCGTCCACTCCTCGGGCGACCGCTCGTGCACCGCCTCGCCCAGCCGCTGCAGCGCCAGGGCCAGTATGGCGCCGGCCCTGTTCCCTGAGTCCACCTCATGCCCACCGATGACGAGTGGGATCTCCCCGCCGGTACCGATCCCGTCACCCTCGCCCGGGCCCACCCCACTCCCGCCCTCGCCGCCATATCCGCCGCTCCCGCCGCGAGCAGTCAGCCATGACACGAGCTTGTTGGCGAGCTGCTGCGGCGTCTCCAGCATGTCCACCAGGCTGGTGACATCCGTCTCGGCCAATGCGCTGGGATCCGAGTCCAGGGCCTGCAGGAAAACGTCTTCCGGGGCGGCGTCGCGGGCGGCGTCGGATTCGAGGACGAACCGCTCGTAGCTCACTTCCTCTATCTCGACGTGTGCGAGCTCACGTTCTGCGGCGAAGGCCGCCGGGCCGCCCTGCTGCCCCAACTGCTGGACGTCCGTGGACAGCATGTGCAGCAGCGCCTCGGCCTCCGGCGCCTCCATCCCGGCCGAGAGCCGTATGGCCCGGATGTTCCGCTTCCGGAGCTCCGAGGCCAGGCGTGCCGTGGTCGCGTCCGAGGGCGCCTCGGCGCCGTTCACGACCACCTGTTCACCCACCGCTGCAAGAACAACGGCCTCGTCCCCGCTCGTCAGCGCGGCAATGGCCTCGAGGGCGCCCGCCACGGCTCCTCCTGAGCCCGGGTGCCCGGGTGGGTAGAGGCCGTAGTGCCGCGCCGCGCGGCACACGGCGTCCAGCGACCGTACGGCGTCACCGGACCGCTGCGCCGTCTCCGGTATTGCTCTCTCCTCAGTCTCGGCCATCGCCGCTCGTGCCTCCGGCACTCGCCGCGAGCACCAGGCAGACGCCCCACGGCTGCGGGCAGCCGTCACCGCCCGATCCGAAGCGTCCAGTATCCGGTCTCGCTGCTACACGGCTACCATACCACACTGCATGTGGAAGATAAGGCGCCGGCAGGGAGTGGATAGGGTGTGGTGGAGGCACTGGAGTGCCCGGTAATGCGGCGCTCTGCGGGCGCACACCTACATCGTCCGGACCTCTATCGCCGCGCCGATGATGATAGCGGCTATCAGGAGGCCCAAGATGCGCAGGAGCCGCGGTGAGCTGAAGGTCCGTGCCGCGGTGTCGTGCACATCCCGCAACCCACCGTGCGCCGCCGCCACCAATCGCTCAGCGATACAGATGCCGACGGCGCCCGACACGATCATGGCGGGCACCTCGCAGACGCCGTGCGGCAGCAGGCCCGCGGCGTCTCGGAGCAGGTGAGCAGTCCAGCCCGTGAGAAGCGCCCCCGCCAGGTAGATGCCCAGCATGCAGCCGCTGCAAACGATGGACAGACGCGGCAGCAGCACAGCGATAGCGGCGGCCGTTCGGGCGTCCATCTCTCGGGCTGCGCCGAGCTCCGGGACACACCTGCGGGCCGCGGCGCACAGCCAGGACATCAACACGTACGACGCGCGGCCGAGCGCCCCATGCGTTCGTCCGGCCGACGCATCCCCCAGTTGTATCCGCGCCACGAGCAGCGCGCCCCACGCTCCCAGGAGTGCGGCCCCAAGCGCCGCCAGGGAGTTCGCCAGCGTGATGGTGACCTGGGTCGAGAGATACTGCGCGAGGAAGTGACCCGGGCCCAGGTACAGCCGCTGGACGGCATCGGCGATGGCGAGGGCCCACGTGGGGGAGATGGCTCCGAGGCCGACGGTGGTCAGGAAGGCGACCGCGACTGCCGCGATGAATGTCCGCCCGGCGCGCCCGAGCGCCCGCACGGACAGGATGTGAGTGTGTGCCATCGCCCGGGCTCGCGGCGCGTCCTCCAGCCCAACGTCCGCCACGCCGGCTTCGCTCCTGAGTCACCACGCCCGCCTCCCCGCATCCGCCGGCTCGGCCGCCTCGGTTGGCTCAAGGCTGCACTACGGAGCGCGTCACCTGAAACGGATCCGTGCCGTCCGGGAGGGCGGTCCAGATGGCCCGCGCCTCAACGTAGGCGAACCGACTGCCGTCCGGATACCACACGGGGAAGCCCTGTGAGAGGGGGTTCACGACCAGCTGCTGCGGGTTCGCGCCGTTGCTGTCCATGCTCCAGACGTCGAAGCTGCCGGCCACGTCGTCGTGATACAGGATCGTGGTGCCGTCCGGCGACCAGCTCGGCGCGCCCTGGTCGCTGGGACTGCCATCGGTCAGATCCGTCGGCGTGCCGGGGCTGTTCAGATCCTCGACCCAGATGTCCGTATCGTCCACCTGGTCGGGCGTGGCGTCAGCATCGCTCTGGTAGGCGATGAACTGCCCGGTGTCATCGAAGCACGGCCACTGGTCGTCGGCCGGCCCGGACGTGACCTGAGTCTGGTTGCCGCCGTCGGGGTCCATGATCCAGATGTCGTTGGTCCCGTCCCGGTTCGATACGAAGGCGATCTTGTCTGCCTGCCGCGAGTAGCACGGCTGCTTGTCCGAGCCCGTGTCCGTCGTCAGTTGCGTGACCCCGCCGCCCGTGCCGTTCGCGCCCATGGTGAAGATGTCGTTGTTCCCGTCATCCGTGCGAACGAACGCGATGGTGCTTCCGTCGGGCGACCACGCCGGATGGAACCCGCCATCGTTGCTGACGTTGGCATCGTTGTCCAGTGGCGTGAGCAGCCTGTTGCCCGACCCCGTGTCCCGGACACTGAAAACGAAGAGCTGACCGCCGCCGCCGAAAGCCGCGTATGCGATGACGGCGTTCAGATTGGGCGACGCGCGCTCGGAGACCGCCTGCAGCGGGGAGCCCCCGCTGCCGTTGCCGCTGCAACCCGAGATCCCTGCCGTCACCAGGACAGCCACCGCCAACAGCGCGAGTGGGCTCCGCATCTGCTTCATTATGTGATCGCCTCCACCGACTGCCTGCGCAGCCTGGTGATTCGTGGGTCCGAAGGCCTGGTGCGCACTGGCGCTCACGCCATGCCTCGGCCGCGGTAGCCTCCGAGGCGGTGGCATCGGGTGCGCATCCCCAGACCATTGACACACGCCGTCGCGCAAGGTTCCCCCGGGCGCGCCGAAACTGTCTCTTCCATGCGCCCCACCGAGATTCCTGCCCGCCGTCAGGACGCACGGGCACGATGTGATTGTCATCACGGGCAGAGGCGGCTCTGGGGCCAGAGAGGCCACGGCGGCGACGCGCAGCGCTGAGTTGCCCGACCCGCCCTGGTGCGGGAACAAAATGCTGTTGCGCGTTTTATGTGCTAGTGGTAACCTGAACGGGAGACGCCGCCCCACAATGGGTATACATCCATAGTACGCGGACGGTCTGTTCCCGCCAGAAGCCATACACGTGCGGGCGAAGGTGTGTCAATGACTGGAGCCATTGGTCGATCCCTGAGACCGGCGAAGTGGACTGCGTGCCTCGTGCTCCTCCTGGCCGTGGCTGCTTCCGCGCATGCGGCAAAGCAGCGGGAGTGGACCCCGGAGCAGGAGGAGAAGGTGGGCGCGCCCGCCGCCAAGGGACTCGAGGAGGCGTACGGCCTGGTCGATGACAGGGAGCAGCTCGCCCGGCTGCAGCACATGGTGCGGACGCTCGCCGCCGTATCGGAGCGGCCCGATGCCAAATACACGGTGAAGATCCTCAACTTCGACGCTCCCAACGCCGTGGCCATACCCGGCGGCTACCTGTACTTCACACGCGGCCTCGTGGAGAGCGTCGATTCCGACGACGAGCTGGCGGCCGTCGTGGCCCACGAGATGGCCCACAACTGCCTGTTCCATGCAATGGGGCAGCTCGGCCGCGCCAAGAAGCTCCAGAAGGCCAGTCTTTGGACCGCACTGGCGGCGTTGCTCCTCGGGGGCCCGGACGCCGCCGTGAACATGGTCATCGCCAGCCGCTATGTGGCCACGGGCATACTGAACCACTACACGGTGGAGATCGAGGCGGAAGCGGATGCCCACGCCGTGCAGTACATGTACAAGAGCCCCTATAACCCGGTCGGCCTGCTGACGTTCCTGGAGCGCCTGGCTCGAGCGACGCACGAGGACGTGATGCGGGATCCGCGCATACGGGAGTGGGGCATCTACCAGACTCACCCCTCCTCCCACTGGCGCGCGGAGCAGATCATGGATAAGCTGCTCAAGCTCGGGGTCAACGTGAGCCGGGAGGTGGTTACGAAGTGGGCCCGGGCCCGCGCCCTCCCGGCGTACGTCGCGGGCAGGCCGGGCGCGGAGGTCGAGCTGTTCGAGGAGTGCGTTTTCGCTCCCGCATCTGTGTCTCCGGCGGGTGAGGACCCGCTGCGGCGCGCGGCCTTGGCCGCCGAGAAACTGAACGCGATCGTTGCCGGAGGTCTCATGCAGTACGAGGTCTCCGTGGTCGATCAGGGCGATCGCTTCGCGGTGCTCGCCAGGGACCGGACGGTGTTCCGCGTGTACCCGGAGGATGCCGAGGCGCACGGCAAGAGCATGCGCGATCTGGCGAGCGAGTTCGCGGACTCAATCAAGCTGGCCATTACCGTGCAGGAGACGCGGCACCGCTACTGAGCCTCCCGGCGTGCCCGCCCGGGCGGAGCACCGAAGATCCCATGGTGGTCGGTACGCTGCGCGTAGAGCTGTTCATCGCAGACGGCGTCACGCTGAAGGACAAGCGCCGCGTGCTCCGCAGCCTCCTGGATCGGATCCGCCACAGGTTCAACGTGGCCGCGGCGGAGGTGGACAGACAGGACGCGCGGCACGCCGCCGTCATTGGCGCGGCGTGCGTCGCCAACTCATCGGCGCACAGCAGCCGCATAGTGGATAGCGTCATCCGCTTCATAGAGAGCGAGCCGCGTGTCAGCATCGTGGACTGCCAGACGGAATACGT
>JASFTE010000234.1:0-7233 GCA_050114035.1 Armatimonadota bacterium
GATCCGCTGTTGGCGCTGCGTCTGTTGGCGGCCGACGGCCAGTGGGAACAGTACTGGCACCAGAGCCAGAATGCCGCATAAGGACCTGATTCTGGATGCTGCCGCAGGAGTTGACAATCAGTGCGCTACGCCGTATTCTCGCGACCTGCGTGGGCTGTGCGTTCCATTGGGACAACAGACATGCAGGCAGAGGGATGCCCCTGACCTCTTCGAGTCCCTATCCGAAGCCGGACCCCCTACGGCGCTCGGGTGGGGCCCTACTGTTGCCCTATCCTCCGCGCGGGCAGGAGCACGTGTACCATGCAGCTGAAGCACCGGCGATAGCCAGACTGCATCAGTTCATCACAGAAGGGAAGTCCTGACCTTCTGAGTGGACCCCAGAGTGGGGGCAGACCAGGAATGCTGGTCCACTCCCTGCTATCAGGAGACATGGCGTGACGGATGATCCGGCACGGCCACGGCGCCCAACCGTGGGCCTCACAACCGTCGGCTGCAAGCTGAACCAGTACGAGAGCGAGATGGTGCGCGAGCAGTTCCTGCGCGCCGGGTACGAGGTCGTGCCGTTCGACGCGCCGGCGGACGTGTACGTCGTGAATAGCTGCACGGTCACGTCCCGCAGTGACCGGGACTCGCGGCGCCTGGCGCGCCGCGCCAGGCGGGCCAATCCCGAGGCGCTCGTGGTCGTGACCGGGTGCTACGCCGAGGTGAGCGGCGATGTGGTAGCGGGCATCCCGGAGATCGACCTCGTCGTGGGAAACGCGGACAAGCGGCGACTCGCGGAGGTCGTGGCGGACGGGTCAGCGGAGCGCGCGGGGGCCCCGGGCGTGCGCGTGGCGGATGGGGGGTCAGACTTCGATGAGCCGCTCGTGAATCGCTTCGGGACGCATACCCGGGCGTTCATGAAGGTGCAGGACGGCTGCGATGCGGCCTGCACGTACTGCATCGTGCGCCGGGCCAGAGGGCCGAGCCGGAGCCTGCCGCCGGAGCGCGCGGTGGAGCAGGCGCAGCGGTTCGCGGAGGCCGGGCACGCGGAGATCGTGCTCGTCGGCGTGCATCTGGGCGCGTACGGGCTGGATCTGTCGCCGCCGCTGCGCCTGGCCGACCTCGTGGCGCGGCTGACGGAGGTCCCGGGCCTCGGGCGGATACGGCTCAGCTCCGTTGAGCCGCAGGAGCTGGACGATGACCTCGTGTCGCTGGCGGCGGACTCGCCCAAGGTGTGCCAGCACTTCCACATCCCGGTGCAGAGCGGTGATGACGACGTGCTGCGGCGCATGGCCCGGCCGTACACCGGCGGCTTCGTGGCGGAGCTGCTGACGGGGGCGGCGGAGCGGATCCCGGATGTGGGAATCGGGGCGGACGTCATCGTCGGGTTTCCCGGGGAGGGCGAGAGCCACTTCCGGCGGACGCAGGAGCTGCTGAGCGGCCTGCCGGTGACGTATCTGCACGTGTTCAGCTACTCCCCGCGGCCCGGGACACCCGCGGCGGACTTCGGCGATCAGGTGCAGGAGGAAGTGAAGAAGGGCCGGTGTCGGGCCCTGCGGGAGCTGTCGGCAGAGAAGGCGTTCGCCTTCGGGCGGAAGCTCGTGGGGACGACGGCGGAGGTGCTGATCGAGGGCGCCCGCAGGGGCGCCGCGCGGGCCGTTACGGGGCTGACGGGCAACTACGTGCGGGTGGTCCTGGAGGGGTGCGAGTCCCGTGTCGGGGAGATGCTCGCGACGCGCCTGGTGGGGGTGGGCGGAGACGGGGTGCTGGCGGGCGTAGCGGCGGACCGATGAGTCCGAACCCGTGCGCGTGGCGTTTGTATATTCGGACACCGGGCCAGGGAGGAGACACCCGGGGCGTCGGGAAGCTGCGGCGAGTCCCGGGGCGATGCTGCATGACACCTCATAGGCCGACACGCAGAGAATTCCTTCGCGGTGCGGGCAGGTCGGCCGGGGCGCTGGCGGCGGCGCTCGGCGTTGCGCCGCGGTGCAGCCGGGCGACGAGCGAGTCTGCGCCGGCGGGGCACACGGCCAGGTACTGGGAGAAGCTGGAGGACGATGCGCTGCAGTGCACGCTCTGTCCGCATGCGTGCAAGATAGCGGCAGGGACGGCCGGGAAGTGCCGAACTCGGGCGGCCGAGGGCGAGGAGATCGTGTCGCTCGTCTACGGCAAGGCAGCGCTACTGGCGCGCGAGTCCATAGAGCAGCACGGGCTGTTCCACGTGCACCCCGGAAGCGGTGTGCTGACTATAGGTACGGCGGGGTGCGTCCTGAGCTGCAAGTACTGCAGCACGTACACTCTCTCGCAGGCCGAGCCCGGCAACGTCCAGGCGACCGACCTCCCGCCGGAGCAGGCCATCGAGATGGCGCAGCAGACGGGCTGCAGCGGCATCGTGTTCAGCGGCAATGATCCCGTGGTGCACCTGGAGTACGTCATTGACGTGGCGAGGCTGGCTCGCGAGGCCGGCCTGTTCACGGCCGCGCACACGAGCGGCTTCGTGAACCCGGAGCCGCTCAAGGAGGCGTGCGAGGTCATCGACGTCTTCAACGTGGACCTCAAGGGCTTCACGGAGTCGTTCTACCGGGGCATCACGGGCGGCAAGCTCGCGGCCGTGCAGGAGGCGATCAAGACCATCCGGGAGCAGGACGTGTGGATGGAGATCACCAACCTGGTCATCCCCGGTCAGAACGACAGAATCACGTACGTGACACCGATGTGCGAGTGGATACTGCAGGCGTGCGGGCCGGACATCCCGGTGCACTTCTCGGCGTTCTTCCCGCGATACCAGCTCGCCGCGCCCGCCTACTCGGGGACGAAGACGGAGACACTGCGGGATCTGCGAAAGGAGGCGTACAAGGCCGGCCTGCGGTATGCGTATGTGGGGAACGTGCCCACGGAGCTTCCCGGGCAGGCGACGCACTGCCCCCGGTGCCTGCAGCCCATCATCCAGCGCCTGGGCAACACGGTCCGGAACCTGGCCTTCAACTACAAGGCCCGCCGCTGCGCGGCCTGCAACACGGAGATCCCCGGCGTGTGGTCCAGCGGCATCGTGAAGCCGACGCCGCCCCCGCCGGCTCCCCCGGAGCCCGAGCCGGAGGAGCAAGACGAGAAGCCGCCCGCCAAGAAGAGATAGGCTGGGCCCCGGCGAATGCCGGCGGCGCTCCCCGACTCGGGCCGGAGAGTGGGCGACCGTCCCTGGCCATCCTCCTCCTTCCCGTCCTGTCCATCCTGTCCATGCCGTTCCTCCTGGTGAGCACACGCGATGCGAGTCCTGAAGCCGCCAGCGGTCTACATCGTCCAGAGCGTGCACGACAACGCCGCGGCACGGAGGCGCATGGAGCGCGTGCTGGCGCGGACCGAGTGCGACGCGGTGGAGACCGTGACGGACGAGCAGTTGGACGGCCTCGTCCAGGAGCACGGCTGGCGCGGGTCGCGGCGGCTGAGCGGTCGGCAGCGGGAGGGCGATCCGCCCATCGTGTTCGATACGTATCGCTTCGCGCCGGACACCGCGGATGCGCCCGTGCCGAGAGCCTCGCGGAAGCGGCTCTTCGGCACCTGGCACGAGCGGCTCCGGGAGAGCATCGCCGAGCGCGACCGGGTCGTGTGCCAGACGGGCTACGGGTTCCACTCGGCCCGCGGGTGTCTGTTCAAGTGCGACTACTGCGCCATTGAGGATGTGCTCGTGCTCGCCACGAACCACGAGCATCTGCTGGAGCGGCTGGACCCGGTGGTGCGACGTGTGGAGGGCCCGACGCTGTGGAAGTGGGACAACCAGTCCGACACCCTGTGCTTTGAGCCGGAGATGGGCGCGACGCGGCTGTTCGTGGAGTACTTCGCCCAGTTCGACGACAAGTACCTCATGACGTACTCCAAGAGCGACAACGCGGACCACCTCCTCGACCTGGATCACGGGGGGCAGACCATCTGCTGCTGGACGCTGAACGCTTCTACACAGAGCCGCGTGATCGAGCGCGATGCCGCCACCATGGAGGAGCGGATCGAGGCGGCGCGCAAGTGCCAGGAGGCGGGCTACAACGTCCGCTTCCGCCTGTCGGCGGTGTGTCCCGTCCACAACTGGGAGCAGGAGTGCCGCGAGATGTTCGACCTGCTGTTCTCGCGGGTGCGCCCGGACGTCATCTCCCTCGAGACGCTGAGCCGCATGCCCGACCGGCGGATGTTCGACAACGTGATGGACGCATCGCTGTTCGAGCCGCGGTATCTGGCGGCTATCCGGCGCGGCGCGGCGCAGATGGAGGGGAACATCTGGGGGCCGATCCCGGACGATGAGCGGGAGGAGATGTACCGGTTCCTCATCGAGGCGATCCGCCGGCGGAGCCCGGAGACGCCGGTATCGCTCTGCCAGGAGCCGCCGCACATGTGGGAGCGCCTCGCCGACGCGCTCGACATGCCGGCGGAGTACTACGCCTGCTGCTGCGCGAAGGACAGTGTCCCGGGCGGGCACCCGAGGGTCAGGAGGCTGTCGAGTGCACGGTGAGCGTCGTGCGCGCCCGAATCGAGGATGTGGGCCGTCCTGGGCGGTCATCCTCGCGGTCATCTGGGTGGGGTGCGCAGTGGGAGAAGCGGCGGAGGCGATCCCCACCACGGTTGGGTTGACAGTCACGAACGGCCTCGCCTCTGAGCGTACCGCGGAGCCGATCACGTGCGGGGCGCCGCTGGCGCGCGGGTTCGTGCGGAGGGCGGACGAGCTGACGCTTCTGGGCCCCGACGGCCGCGCGGCGCCAGTCCAGGTCCTGACAACGAGCGCCTACAAGGACGGCACGCCGCGGTGGGTGCTCTTGACCTTCGGGGCGGACGTTCCCGCCGGTGGACAGGCGGTCTACCGGCTCGCGAAGGGACGGCGAGCGCCCGTGCGCGATGCGCTCACGTTCCGGCTCCGCGACCGCGTCGCGGAGATCGACACGGGCGCGGCGCAGTTCCGCATCGACACCACGCGCTTCCGCCTCTTCGATTCGGTTACCATCGGCGAACAGGAACTCGTCGCCGCCGACGGCGCCCGAGGCGCGGTCCTCGAGGAGCAGATGGGCGCCGCACACGGTGCAAACGTCCAGACCACGCACGCCGAGTTCGAAGACGCCGGAGTGATGGGCGCCGTACTGGCCGTCCGCGGCGAGATCGGCCCCGTCGGCGACTTGCCCCTGGCCAGGTTCGTCTGCCGCATGCACTTCTACGCGGGACGAGGCGAGGTGCGCGTCTTCTACACGCTGCACAACCCGGCGGCGCACCGGCACCCGGGCAACATCTGGGACCTGGGGAGCGGCGGGTCGGTCTTCATGGAGGACTTCTCGCTCCTTCTCCCGCTCGCCGGCGAAGCCCTCAGCGCACGCGTGGGCATCGAAGCCGACGCACCGGCCGTGGCGGCCGCGAAGCTCTACCAGGACTCCTCCGGCGGCGAGAATTGGGACTCCGTCAACCACATCGACAAGGACTACAATGTCCCCACCAGCTTCCGCGGTTACCGCGTCTACCAGGCCGACCGAACCGTCGCCGAGGGCCATCGCGCCGACGGATGGATCCACGTGCGCGGGGGGCAGGGCGGAGTCGCGGCGGGCGTGCGGGAGTTCTGGCAGAACTTCCCCAAGGCCCTCGAGTATGCGGATGGCACGGTGCGAGTTGGGCTGTGGCCGCGCGAGTTCGCCGGCGTGCACGAGATGCTCGGGGGCGAGCAGAAGACGCATGAGATGCTGTTTGTCTTCCACGATGCCGGCATGAGCGACGAGGCCGTCGAGCGCCGCATGAAGGCGTTCCACCGGCCCATGTACGCGATGCCGGACCCGGAAGCCATCTACGCGACCCGCGCCCTCTGGCCCACCGCGCCGCTTGACCGCGAGAGCTACGCGGCGCTGGAGCACACCTGCGACACGTTCGTCTATCCGGTGGGCGAGCGGCGCGAGAGCGTCATCACGAAATGGGAGCAGATCGACGAGTTCGGCTGGCGCCACTTCGGGGACACCTTTGCGGACAACGAGGGCGCGCCGGCCGACATGGTCGCTGACCTCCCGGAGCATCACTTCGGCAACCGACCGATCAGCCACTACGGGAACGAATACGACGTGAGCTACGGGGTCCTGCTCCAGGGCCTGCGCCGCGCCGACCCGAGGTGGATGTGGCTGGCGGACGTCCTGTGCCGCCACTACGCGGACATCTGCATCTATCACACCGACGTCGACGGGTCCGATGCCTACTCCCACGGGCCGTTCACTCACACTACGCACGACACGGCGGCCCTGCGCAGCACGCATCGGATGTATCCCGGCGAGACGAAGAAGTACGGCCTGCAATACAGCTCCGGCGGGCCGAACGCGGGGCACTGCTACGTGGCCAGCCTCGCCCAGCACTACTACCTCACGGGGGATCGAGTCAGCCGCGAGGCCTTCCTGGAGGTCGCCGACTGGGCGGTGCACAGCACCTGGTTCACGCGCATGATGATGGGCGACAAGCGGGGCATCGGGAATCTCCTGATGACGCACGTGTACGCCTACCAGCTCACGGGGGACTCGAAGTACTACGATGCCGCCACGACGATGCTTGACCAGGTCCAGGAGCCCTTCGAGGGGAACGCCGCGACGCTGTTCGTGAAAGGGGCCGGGCGCTTCCTGGACATGAAGATCGACAGCGGCGAGATCGACGCCGACTACGAGAAGGCGCTCGAGAAGATGCTCCTGCTCGGCGACTTCTACCTCACGCTGCCGGGCGACAGGCCCCGGCAGTGGCTCGAGCAGACCTGCTACTATGCCCAGCTTCTCTCCACGTGTTACCTCTACGCGCCCGAGGACCATCCCAACCGCGAGCGGTACTTCGCCAGGGCGAAGGCAATCATGGATCAAGCGCAGCCCCGCTGGCCGGCCACGTACAAGACCACCAAAGGCCTCATCATGTGCTTCGCGAACACCGGCGCGTTCTTCCGCGCGCTCGAAGTGCGGGCGCGGCAGGAGAGATAGGGGCGCACATCGTGGAGCTGGGCGGCGTCATCTTCGACCTGGACGGCACGCTGGCAGACACGCTCCCGGTGTGCTTCGTGGCGTACAGAGGGTCAATCAAGGAGTTCACCGGACGAGAGCTTTCGGATCGGGAGATCGAGGCGCTGTTCGGCCCAAGCGAGGAGGGGACGATCCGGAAGCTGGTGCCCGATCGGTGGCGCGAGTGTCTGGAGCTGCATCTCGAGATCTACGACCGAGAGCACAGTCGCTGCACGGGACTGTTCCCCGGGCTCGAGTCTGCTCTGCATCTGCT
>JASFTE010000235.1:0-7232 GCA_050114035.1 Armatimonadota bacterium
GACGGCATGGGGAAGGGGCCAATGACCATGTACTCGTTGACGAAGTCCGGGGCATCGCGGAGGGCGAATGAGTCGATGGCGATGTCGAGGCCGCGCGCCTGCTGGTTGCGGCCCACGGCGCGGAGGGTGATGTCGTGGGGACCGGCCGAGAGCGGCAATCCGCCGAACTGGACAGTTGTGGGTGGCTCGGGTGTGGACGCATAGGCGTCGAAGGGCGGTCCGACGGGCACGCCATCGACGGCCACGGAGGTGACACCGCAGGTGGGCCCGCGCCCGAGTACGGCCGCCAGGCGATAGCGGCCGCCGAGGGGCACGTGCAGGCGGTGGGTGATGAAGGCGCCGATGGATTGGCACTCGGCGAGGACGCAGCGCCCGGCGACGGGGACGCCGAGGTCGGCGTAGTCGCGGACGGCCCAGCGGAGGCCGGCGTGAGCGGCGGGGGGGAGCAGGCTCTCGGCGGGTGTGGCGCCGGGTGGTCGTGACACGCGGCCGCCGATGGCCAGCCGGGCCTGGATGGGAGGCAGGGGCTGTGCGGGAGGCTCAGCGGGGGGCTGGTACCAGTAGGCAACGGAGGCGTAGTCGGCCGGGTACAATGAGCCGTCGCCGTGCTCGATGGCCACCCGGATGCCCGAGGCAAACGGCACGGTGTCGGTGATATGGAAGCGGTAGGCGGCGCAGCGGCCGGCGGACTCGTCCAGGAGGGTGCAGCCGTAGAGGGGGGTCGATGCCGCGCCGCCGAAGTAACCGCCGCCGTTGAAGTAGTGGTCGGTGCCGGTGCCGTGGAAGTCGGCGGCACCGGCGGCGGAGTCCACATAGATCCTCTCATCCCCCTCAAGGAAGCCCAAGCCCGCGCTCTGGATCCCCTGCATGCTGAGGCTGCACCCGACGAAGTGCCCGGCGCCGGCGGCGGATAGGATGGTGAAGTCGCCATCGTGCCGCGTCAGCGTCTGCCGGCGCCAGCGGGCGTGGAAGCGCCCCAGGGGCTGATCGGCGGGGAGGTCCGCGTCCCACCGGACTCGCCACCAGAGGCGCTTGATGGCGCGCTGAGATGCGTTCTGGATCTCGATCCTGGCTCCGGCCTCGAAGGGCATGGGCAGCCGGCAGTAGTAGGTGTCGCCGCGCCGACCGACGGGGAGAGCCAGGGCCAGGCGCTGGCCGAAGCCGGAGAGGAAGAAGTCGCCGACGGGGACCTGGACGTCGGGGGCCTCGTGTCCGTCCCAGTACATGCGGAGGATGGCCTCCCGGCCGATGGACTCGGCAGCGCTTTCCAGTTCCAGCGTCAGGCCGCGTACGACGCCGGCGCCGTGGATGGCGACGATGCAGGACGTGGCGCCGGGGGCGACGGTGGTCTCTCCCTCGAGCGCCTCGGATGCGTCCAGCGGCATGGCGAGGCCACCACCGCGCCACACCTCGGCGGCGTCCTCCCATTCCCAGTCATCCCACATCTCGATGTACGGGTCGAAGGTCGAGACACTCTGGTCCGAGGGCATGGTGTGATAGGTGACGTGGTAGAAGCGCACGGGTTTACCGTGGATGACGATCTTGCAGCTCTCGGCGAAGGGCATGGGGACGTAGCTGACGTAGCCGCCCAGGAGATTGGCGACGAATGGGGCGATGAAGGGCTGTTTCTCGCCGCTGAACATATCGCGCCAGGGCATGTCCAGCGTCGGCTGTTGCTCGCCGTCGAAGTACACCTTGATGCGCCCATCGGGATTGGAGGACCAGATGCGGTAGATGGCGCCAGGGCCGACCTCGTCGAAGATGACGGCGCCGCCGTTCTCCCTGCGGAGGATCGAGTGCGCGCCACTGTAGCCGTCGTCGCCACCGCCGGATCGGTCGTAGCTGGAGCGCTGATGGCAGGCGGTGTGGCGGAGGACGGCGAGACCGCTGAGGTCGTACAACTCAGGGGGTGGGCCCGCGGTGCAGCGGTGGGCCGAGGTGCAGACGACGAGCGCCAGGCCGAAGCAGAGGCGCGGCCAGGAGGGACGCGCCGCGTCGCGCGGTGCAGTGAGCGCAGAGGTCGTGAGAACGCCCATGGCCGGTGGATGGTTCGGCGAGGCGCGAGAGTGCACCTTCGTAGGCAGGTGCTTCGTCGTGGTGAGCGGATCAGCGCACGATGAGGGCGGGGCCATGGCAGCCGGCGAGGATGCGCTCGGTGCGGCTGCCGCCGAGGAGGCGGCGCACGGGTGGTCGGCCATAGCCCGCCATCACGAGGAGGGCGCCGGGCAGCTCGAAGGTGAGAGCGGTGAGCTGCTGCACGGGATCTCCCTCCCGCCGCACGAACTCTGTCTGTCCCGAGTAGGCTGCGAGGTAGCGCCGGGCCTCGGCGAGAGAGGCAGCGGTGAAGGCATCGCCTCCGACGGAGACGACGGTCAGAGGCAGCTCGGCGCGGACGGACGTCTCGGCCGCAAGGGAGAGCGCCCGGGCGGCGGGAGCCGAGCGGTCGTAGGGGGCCAGTATGACTTGCGGCTCCTGGTAGGTCTCGGGAGTGAGCAGAACGGCGCGGACAGATGCCCGCAGGATGGCGAAGGCGTGCCGCGGCAACTCCCGGCGGACAGCGCGAGAGCCGCGGCGGCTCACGGTGACGACATCCGCGCGGGGGGCGTAGTGCGCAAGGTGCCCAGTGGGGTCTCCGGCGCAGCCCTCGGCACGCCAGGCCACCCGGTGCCGGCCGCAGAGCGCTGCGGCCGCGTCCACGAGCGGGTGATCGGCGACGCTCACACCGGGCTCAAGCTCCAGCTCCTCGTCCTCGGCCTCCTCGCCATCCTCGAATTCGGCATCGGCGTAGGCGGACGCGGTCTCAGGGAGCGCCTCGGCCTGCGCGGAGGCGAGCATGACCACCCGCGCATCGTGCCACCGGGCAAGGCGCACGGCACAGCGCAGGGCGACGTCCGACGCCGGCGTCCCTTCCAGGGGGACGATGATTGTTCGGATCATGCGCTCAGCTCCCACGGGCGTGTGCCAGCACCCTCAGGCAGCGGCCGACGGGATTATACCACGACGCCCGTGACGGCACAAAGCTGACAAACGGAGGCCCTGGCGCTGGGAGAGAGGAAGACCACACGCGAGGCGGGGCGAGTTGTTCTGCAGAATGGTGCGGATGCTCGAGGATGCGGCGTTCCGGCGGTCGGCGCTGGTCGGGGTGCGAGGGGCCTTCCACAGGGAGCTGCTGGAGCAGCGCGGCTACAGCAATGCCCGTGTGGTGCCCGACCACGTGGATCTGGATGTGATGCGCCCGCTGGATGGAGATGCCATGCGGGCGCGGCTCGGGGTTGCGGGGAGGTCTGTGGTGGGTGCAGTGGGCACGATGCAGTGGACGGAGCGTTGGCGCATGTGCTATGGGTGGGAGCTGGTGGAGGCCATGCCCCACGTTGAAGTGCACGGATGTCCGGGGACTGCTGGTGGGCGGCGGGGACGGGTCGCCGAAGCTGCAGGAGCGTGCGCGCGAGCTGAGTGTGGCCGATGGACTGGTGTTCAGGGACAGCGTTCCGCACGGGGATGTGTGCGGCTACATCAACGGGATGGATGCGTGTCTGAGCACGCAGACCAGCAACCTCGTGGGACAGGTGCGAACGACGATCAAACTCCCGGAGTGCCTGGGGTGCGGGGAATAGGCGATCGCGACTGATGTGGGCGAGGCGTCGCTTCTGCTGCCGGGGATCGGCTCGCCGCTGCCGTGCGGGGCGGGAGTCGTGCGCGACGATGACTACCCGGTGGCACTCGCGCGGGAGATAGATCGGGTGGCATCGCATCCGGAGGTGGCGCACGAGCGCTTCGAGGTGGGCATGCTTGCGGGAGAGGCGGAGCGGATGCTGGAGGAGATAGTGCACGGAGCAGTGCGGGGAACCAATGGGGGCGCACCATCGAGGCGCTGATGGCGACACCGCAACGGCTGCGAGTGGCGTTTGTGCTGGACGATATCAACCGCTCCGGGGGCATGGGTCGGGTCGTGCTCGAGCACGCTGAGCGGCTGGCGCGACACCACGACGTGCACCTGGTCTGCGCCACGCTGCGCGACTTGCGCAGCGATGACGTGACAGTGCACTATGTCCGGCTGCCAGAGCTTCCGCACGCGCTACGCGTACCGCTGTTCGCGCTTCGTTCGAGCGCCGCGGTGCGAGGGAAGGACTTCGACGTCATCGTCTCCCAGGGGCCGAACTGCCTGGCGCAGACGGCGATGCTGATGCACTTCTGCAGTGCAGCGTGCCGTGACCGGATGCGGACGGTATCGCCGCGGTCGCTGGCACCGTCATTGGGGCATCGCGCGGCGAAGAGCGTCTGGCACGCCTACTGTGTGGCGATAGAGAAGTGGCTGTGCCGGAAGCTTCGAGGACGCGTGATAGCCGTATCCGAGGGGCTGGCGCGGGACCTGGAGGGCGCCTACGGGCTCACGGAGGGCGACGTGCGCGTGGTGCCCAATGGCGTGGATGCCGAGGAGTTCCGTCCCGAGAACAAGGCGACGCTGGGCCGGGCGTTCCGTGAGGAACACGCCATTCCGCACTCGGGGTTCGTCGCAGCCTTCGTGGGCGGCGACTGGGCCCTCAAGGGCCTCGACCACGCCATCCGGGCACTGGAGCTCGTGGGGGATCGCGATATCCACCTTGTGGTCGCAGGAGATGGCGACCGGGAGGCCTTCGGCGAGCTGGTGGGGCCCACGGCGCGGCAGCGGCTGCATTTCGTGGGATGGCTGCGCTCGTCTCACGCGGTCTATGCGGCCGCAGACGTTTTCGTGTTCCCCAGCTACTTCGAGTCCTTCCCGCTGGTGGTGCTCGAGGCCGCCGCAGCAGGCCTCCCGCTGCTTGCGCCACGGCTCAACGGCGTAGAGGACACGCTCGTGGACGGCGACAACGGCCTCGTGATCCGGCGGCAGCCGGAGGACGTAGGTGCGAAGCTGTGTCGCCTGCATGACGACCGTGCACTGCGCGGCCGTATGTCGCGCGCGGCCCGCAAGGCCATCAGCACGTACTCGTGGGAGGCGGCCGCGGAGAGGCTGGATCGGTGTCTGCGGCGAATACGGGATGCCGAGGCTGCACCATGCTGAGAGGCGTGCCGGCACGATGGCGGAGCCGGAGAATGGTGTGATGGCGTGCTCGTTGCGATACGCTCGCTAGCGCGGGGGAGACACACGGGACGGCTGCTGTGGATCGCCGGCGTGCTTGCGCTCGACGTGCTGCTTCTCGCGTTCACGGAGAGCTTTGGGTATGCGAGGCCCCTGTTCGTGTTCCTGTTCCTCGCCTGCAGCCTCGCGGCGATCCTGGACCTTCGCGTGGCCGTTGCCATCCTGTTCCTCGTTTCGGCCCTGGATGGGTTCATCAAGGGTTGGCTCGGCGGTTCCACATACTCTCTGTTGCTGAAGGATTACTTCCTGGCCCTCGCGTTGGCCTGCTGGCTCTCGGGAACGCCGTGGCGGGCGCGGGGCAGCAGTTGGCACGATTCCATCCGTGTGCCGATGGCGGTGCTGGCGATCTGGGTGTTGACCCAGTTGTTCAATCCACACGCCAGCGGGCGGTACCAGGCGAGCCTGGCTGGGGCCCGGGCATGGCTCATCTGGCTGGGCGTTTTCTTCGTAGTGCGGGATGCCATGAGTACGTGGAGGATGGCCCGGCTGCTGGCCATATGGCTGGTGGGTCTGGGGGCGCTGTGTGGCGCATATGGCTTACTGCAGCACATCTACGGTGTCGGCTTTCTCGGCGAGGCGAGCCAGGCGTCTCTGGATCGGGCGGCCATGTACGGCTGGACGACGGAGGCCGGCGAGAGGGTGGGACGCATCTACGGGACCACGGTCCACCCGGGTGTCTTCGGCACATTCATGGGGCAAGCCATCTTGCTGGGCATCGGCGCCTTCATCGCCTGGGGACGCCGGTGGCACCGGTGGATCCCGGTTGGCTGCGCCGTCGTCGCCGTGATCGCGCTGCTGCTCAGCGGGAGCCGCACGTCGATGGTTGCGGCGGTAGTGGGTCTGCTGGCGATGATCCTGGCCAATCGGAACATACGGCTCCCCCTGCTGCTGGCGATGGTGCTGGTGCCGGGCATCCTTCTCACGGGACGACTCAGCGAGATGGCATTCCAGCGGGGACTGGACATCTGGGACCGCCGCACGCACACGATCGAGCGGGGATGGGAGCCGCTTCAGGCTGGCTTCCTCATGGCCCTGGAGCGCCCCCTGGGCCACGGGGTTGATGCCGGCGTGGGCGTGCCGGACGTGCTCGTGGGTCGCGTAGCGACGAGCGCGCTCGCCATGGAGAACGACTATGCGCGCGCCCTGGTTGAGCTAGGATTCCCAGGACTGTTCATCTACGGCTGGCTCCTCTGGGCATGTCTGCGACTGGGATATCGCGCCTGCCTGGAGACGCGGGGCACGCCGGCCTTCGGGCTGGCGCTGGCGTTTCTCGGATGCGTTGTGATGACGGAGGTGGCGCTGATGACGGGCGCCGTGCTCTACCTGGCACCGGGGGCGCAGGTGTTCTGGGCGTCCGTGGCCGGAGGGGCGGCGCTCCTGCGCGCCACAGAGGCGCAGACCGAGGCGTCCGGCAAGGAGGCCGGGCCGCGCGGCCGGAGCGCGGCGCGCGCGTCCGCTTAGAGGCCGGTGACCGCGACGTCAGTAGAAGTTGGGTCCACGCTCGCGGTGGATGTACGACGGCTCGGGCGGCGCCGCGTCCCGAGTGCCCTCGATGCGGTAGATCTCCACTCGGTCGGTCGGCTGCCCCCCCGGTATCTCGTGCACCTTGCGGAGCTCGAAGAGCGGGCCCGGATCCCGGTAGTAGCCCTCCAACACGCCGTGGGCGTAGTACCGATCGATCACCAGATACCTCACATCGAAGGCAGCCACGGCGGCCGGGTTCCCGGCGAACATGTCAAGGGGCACATACTCGTGGCCACTGAACACGCCGACGTTGGCGGCGCAGTAGAGCCGCTGGTCCCGGGGGATGTTGTGCCGCAGCCAGGCCATGGCGCGGACCTCGGGGGTGTCGGGCTCGAGAATCGGCCGGAAGCGGAGGCCATGGGGCAGCGTCTCGAAGCAGAGGCTCTTGAAGCACATGGCGGCGACGGCCAGGACGACCAGCGCGCGGCGAGCCGAGGCGGCGCGGCCGGCGGTGTAGGCCGCACCGAGCACAGCACCCGCGCAGACGATGGCCACGATGTAGGCCACGTGGAGATACCGGGGAGACTGCCACCGGGCCAGCGCATAGCAGAAGAGACCGGCCCCGATGCAGGCCCAGGGGATCGCCCAT
>JASFTE010000236.1:0-7162 GCA_050114035.1 Armatimonadota bacterium
GCAGTCCGGGACACCGTGGAGCGCGAGTTGGGCGATCTGGAGGCCGAGGAGATCGAACGAAAGCCGGAGGCTGGGGAGGTCGTCTACGAGGTCAGGGCCAGGAGGCCTGACGGCCGGGGAGTCGAACTGCGCATAGCAGAGGACGGCACATTGCTGCAGAAGGAGACAAAGGCTGCCATGGCTGACTCGCCCAAGCTCACCACGCCCGAGGGAGTGCGCATCCTCCAGAACAAGAGCTTCGACGACAGCGACGCGGCTCGCCGGGAGATCCTGGAGCTGTTCAAGGACCTCCGCGTCACCGATGTCTGCGACGGGATGGATCTGATCGGCCTGCAGGATATCGGTCTGCTGCACAACGACATCCGGCCACTGTGGCGCGACGAGGAGAGCTTCACACACCGCTTCGTCGGACTCGCCCTCACCGTCCGGTACGTGCCCTCGGACGTGCGGGTGGGGCAGGGCTCCTTCCCCGACCTGGAGGGGTTCAAGAAGTTCAAGTCGGAGCAGTACGGCCGCGCCAGCGACAACGCCTGGAAGCAGAACGCCAGGCCCGGTGACTGCATCGTGATGGACACCGGAGGCGTGTTCGAGGGCGGCAATATCGGCTCCAACAACAGCCTCGGCTGGGTGAAGGCCGGGATCGTCGGCGTCGTCAGCAACGGCGGCGCCCGCGACACCGACG
This sequence comes from Armatimonadota bacterium, assembly GCA_050114035.1. Lineage (GTDB taxonomy): Bacteria > Armatimonadota > Zipacnadia > JAUWAU01 > JAUWAU01 > JAUWAU01. Next base: position 683 of record JASFTE010000236.1, read on the forward strand.
AGATAGTCAAGGTGAAGAAGCCGCCCGTCTACTGCCGCAACGGACACAGCACTCGCGGCGTGCGCCCGGGCAGGATGATCACCGAGTCCGTCAACTTCCCCATCAACTGCGCCGGCGTGCTCGTGTATCCCGGCGACGTGGTCGTCGGCGACGGCGACGGCGTCATCGTGGTCCCGCGCGAGCACGCGCTCACCGTCGGCAAGCTCGCGCGCGAGATCAACGAGGGCGACGAGCGCGGCCGGGGTAGGCACTACGAGGACCTCGGCATCCCGCGCGACGAGACCATCAGGGACGAGTAGGGCAGCCCCTCCGCTCTGCGACCGGCACGGCCGCAGGGCTGTCCGCCTGTCTGATGGACCCCTTGACAGCTATCCGCAGCTCGTATAGTATATCGACAAATATCAATATTTCGATGGTAACTCAGCCATGGACGCTAAGAAACTGGCCCGCGTCTTCAGCGCCCTCAGCAGCGACATCCGGCTCACGATCCTCGACATCGTCTCCGCCCACAAGGAGATGTGCATCTGTGAGCTCGTGGACCAGCTCGAGATGAGCCAGGCCAATATCTCCCGCCACGTCAGCATCCTCCGCGATGCCGGCGTGCTGCACGACCGCAAGCTCGGGACGTGGGTGCTCGTGCGCGTGGACGAGGCGGCCATCGAGGCCGCCCTCACGGAGCTGGCGGGCACCGTTGTGGCCAACCACCGCAGGTCCGCCCGCGAGGACCCGGAAGCACGCCTGGCCGCGCGCTGCGCCGCCTGAGGCCTGTGCTGCCTCTTGCGGCGCCGGACCCATCGAATAATGCCGATTCTTCGATGCCTCTTGCGAGGTGAGCGCGCACTGTGTCCGAGTCCGTGGCGAAACGTCTCTCCTTCCTCGACCGCTACTTGACCTTGTGGATCTTCCTGGCCATGGCCGTCGGCGTGGGCGCCGGGTACCTGTGGCCCCAGCTCATCCAGTCACTGAACCGCGCCTCCCAGATCGGCACCACCTCCATCCCCATCGCCATTGGCCTCATCCTCATGATGTACCCGCCGCTGGCGAAGGTGAAGTACGAGCAGCTCGGCGGTGTCTTCCGCGACGTCAAGGTCCTCGGCCTCTCCCTCGTCCAGAACTGGATCATCGGCCCCATTCTCATGTTCCTGTTGGCCATCGTCTTCCTGCGCGGCCACCCGGACTACATGGTCGGCCTGATCATGATCGGCCTCGCACGCTGTATCGCCATGGTCATCGTCTGGAACGACCTCGCCAGCGGCGACCGCGAATACGCCGCCGGCCTCGTGGCCCTCAACTCCATCTTCCAGGTCTTCTTCTTCTCGGTCTACGCGTACGTCTTCATCACAGTGCTTCCGCCGCTCCTCGGCCTTGCCGGGGCGGCAGTGCCCATAACTATTGCTCAGATCGCCAAGAGCGTCTTCATCTACCTCGGCATTCCGTTCCTCGCCGGCATCATCACTCGCTTCTCACTCATCGCACTCAAGGGCCGCGAGTGGTATGAGGAGCAGTTCATCCCGCGCGTCAGCCCCATCACGCTCATCGCCCTGCTGTTCACCATCGTCGTGATGTTCTCGCTCAAAGGCGAGTACATCGTCGCCATTCCGCTGGACGTGGTGCGCATCGCCATACCGCTGCTCATCTACTTCGTCGTCATGTTCCTCGTCTCGTTCGCAATGGCCGCCAGGCTGGGTGCCGACTACCCCAAGAGCGCCACTATCTCCTTCACGGCCGCCAGCAACAACTTCGAGCTCGCCATCGCCGTCGCCGTGGCTGTCTTTGGCATAGAGTCCGGGGCCGCCTTCGCTGCTGTCATCGGGCCACTGGTGGAGGTACCGGTCCTCATCGGCCTCGTGAACGTCGCGCTGTACTTCCGGCGGACGTACTTCCCGGCCGATGTGGCCGGGTCGCGCGCCCCGGCCTGACCTGACGCGCTCGGGCGGGGCGGAGTATCCAGGGGCGAGCTACGCAGATCGCACGAGCAGGACGCAACCCATCAGCACACGGGAGGCACACAATGAAGAGACGCGACTTCGTGAAGAGCTGCAGCACCGGATTGGCAGCCGCCGGAAGCTCATTGGCACTGGGCGGCCTCGTCCACGCACAGCAGCGGGAGCGGGCAGGCCGCCGTACGCCGGCCATCGACGCCGACAAGATGGCCAGGTCCGCCTACGAACACTTCATCCCCGGCGGGCTGAGCTGCTGCGAAGCCATGGCGTTGATCGGCTGCGAGGCCCTCGGTATCGAGAGTGAGCTCATCCCGGACATCGCTCTGGGCCTCGCCGGCGGCATTGGCTTCCAGGGCAAGACGTGCGGTTGCGTCACCGGCGCCGCACTGGTCCTGTCACTCGCCGTGGCCGCTCAGGAGTCCGAGTACCCGCAGAAGAAGATGCGCACCCTTCAGGCGACGGCGCGACTGTACAAGAAGTTCGAGGAGACCTTCGGCACAACACAGTGCCGAGCGCTCTGTGGACTCGATCTCACGACGCCTGAGGGCCGGAAGGCGCTCATGGCCGGCGTCAAGGAGAGGAAATGCAGCCCGCTGGTTCAGGCGACGGCGCGAATGCTGGCCAAGGAGTTGCCGAACGTCTGACGACGCCCCGCTGGCTGCGCTGCACGCACATACCGTGCGGCCGGGATGTGGACGGGGTGCCGATACGCGCGTGTCCCAGGAGGGCCTATCTGAGTGAACCGGGAGTGGAAGATCGGCGCGGCGCTGCTCGCCGTGTTCGTCGTGGCGTACTTCCTGCCGCTGTCGGACCCCAAGGTCAAGACGGCGGTGGTGGAGGCCTTCAAGCTGCTTCAGTGGTACGCCCGGGAACACACCCTCGCCTGCGTCGTGCCCGCGCTCTTCATCGCCGGCGCCATCATCACGTTCATCTCCCAGGGCTCAGTGATGCAGTACCTGGGCCCACGATCCAACAAACTGCTCGCCTACTCCGTGGCATCCGTTGCCGGCGGCATCCTGGCCGTGTGTTCGTGCAGCGTGCTGCCCATGTTCGCCGGCATCTACCGGCTTGGCGCCGGGTTGGGCCCCGCCGCGGCGTTCCTGTACTCGGGCCCGGCGATCAACGTTCTGGCGGTCTTCCTGACGGCCCGCGTTCTCGGGTTCTCCCTCGGAGGCGCACGGGCCGTCGGCGCCGTGGCATTCGCTTCTGTAGTGGGCCTGTTGATGGCCGCGATCTTCCGGCGCGCGGAGAGCGAAAAGGCGCAGGCCGCGCTCCGGATGCCCGAGCCCGAGAAGCCAAAGCGGCCGCTGTGCAAGACCGTTCTGTACTTCGTGTGCATGGTGGCGTTCCTGGTCTTCAGCGATTGGTACAACCCCGGCGACGTCGTGGTCCGGACCGGCGATCGGCAGCAGTTCCACGCCGTGGTCGTGCAGGACACGAGAGACGAGATGGTCTTCCAGCTCCGGGAGGATTGGGGCGAGCGCACCACTGGCGAGAAGGTGTCGCTGCCCAAAGCCGCCATCGCCACTGTCGAAGAAGCCAAGACGTGGGTCATCGCCATCCTCCACGTCAAGTGGTACTTGGCTGGCGCCATGGGCTTGGCGGTCCTGCTGATGGTGTGGCGGTGGTTCGACCGCGGCGAGATCCGGGCATGGATGCACAACACGTGGGACTTCACCAAGCTGCTCGTGCCCTTGCTCTTTGGCGGCGTCTTCGTAGTGGGCTTTGTCGCCACGCTCCTGCCGGAGAAGCTCGTGGGCGGATTCGTAGGGGACAACTCCTTGGGCTCCAATCTCGTGGCAAGCATCATCGGCGCCTTCTGGTACTTCGCCACACTCACCGAGATCCCCATCTGCGAGGCCCTCGGCAAGCTCGGCATGCACCCCGGCCCGATGCTGGCGCTCCTGCTCGCCGGGCCCACCCTCTCGTTGCCCAACATGCTCGTTATCGGCAAAGTGATCGGCTGGAAGAAGACCCTGGTGTTTGTGTGTCTCGTCGTCGCCATGGCCACAATCACGGGGATGATGTACGGCGCGCTCGCGTCGTGAATGCGAGCTCCGAAAAGAGAGGAGCGTGAGCCATGAAGCTCACCGTATACGGCCCCGGCTGCCCGCGATGCGAACGGGCCGAGGAAGTCGTGCGAGAGGCCGTCAGACAATCACGTGTCGAGGCGGAGGTCGAGGAAGTCACGGACATCAGCCAGATGGCGGAGGCCGGCGTGCTCATGACCCCGGCCGTGGCCATCGATGGCAACGTCGTCATCAGCGGCGAAGTGCCCGACGTCGCCGACGTCGTGTCCCTCATCACCTCGGCGGCCTCGGAGCAGTAGCGCGCCCCATCGCGCCGTCGGAACGGAGGAGCAGCCAATGGGCGAGAGAGCCTACAGAATCGCGGTCCTCGTCGTCGTGGTCGTCATCATCATGGCCGGCGTCGGGTGGAAGCTCCGCCTCCGCTCCCGGTCGGCTGGCCGCCCCAATCAGGGGGTCGCCCAGCAGGATGCCTCCGGCAAGGGCCTCCCCGCGATGCTCGACTTCGCCATGGGCACGTGCAAGACGTGCAAGGCCATGAAGCCGGTCCTCGAGGACCTCGCCCGCGAGTACCGCGGCCGCGCCCGCATCGAGATCATCGACATGGGCGAAAGCCTCGATCTGGCGGACCGCTACGGCGTACTGATCACCCCAACACAAGTCTTCCTCGACGCCGACGGCGAAGAGGTGCACCGCAACGAGGGCTTCATGTCCAGGGAGGACATCGTCGCGCAGCTCGCCGAGATGGGAGTCGAGTAGGTGGAGTCCCTCGCCGAGACCATCCAGGAGACCGTCCAGGCCAGCCCGTGGCTCGCCATTGGGATCGTCTTCGTCGGCGGGCTCCTCACGGCGTCCAACCCCTGCGTCATTGCCGTGATCCCCTTGAGCATCGCCTACGTCGGCGGCGTCGCGGGCGCGACGAACTGGAAGCGCTCGCTGGGCTTCAGCCTCTGCATGGCCCTTGGCCTATCGGCCACCTTTGCCGTGCTTGGTGTCGTCGCGAGCCTGGTGGGCGGCGCCGTCGGCGGCAGCAGGCGCATCTGGAACCTCGTCATAGGCGGCGTGTGCCTGGTGATGGGGCTACACCTGATGGAGGTGCTCAAGTTCCAGATCCCGAGGATCGCCAACGTCCAGCCCGCCGCCCGCGGCGCTCTCGGGGCGCTCCTGCTCGGTGTGCTCTTCGGTCTCGTCTCCACGCCCTGCGCCGGGCCCATCCTGGTCGTGCTGCTCGCGTACCTCGGCACACAGGGCGCAAGCCCGCTATATGGTGGCGCTCTGCTGCTGGCCTACGGCATGGGGCACTGCGCCCTCATCATCGTGGCGGGTACGTCGATGGGGGTGGCGCGGGGGCTGCTCGAGAGTCGCCGCTTCGCCCGATGGGTCGGCGTGTGTAAGAAGCTGGCCGGCGCCATCATTGTGGCCGTCGGAGTGTACTTCGTGCTCCAGGCCGTGTAGACCCGGTGGCCGACAGGCGGCGAATCAGCCCGCAGTCAACTCCGCCAGCGCCTCCCTGTAGACCTCGAAGTCCGAGTCGCTGAACAGCACGAACCGCACCAGCTCAATGTCCCCGTGCGCCCGCAGGTAGTCAATGGCCGTCTGCAGCGCGATCCGCGACGCCTCCGCAATGGGGTATCCGTATGCCCCGGTGCTGATGGACGGGAACGCCACCGAGGACAGGCCGCTGTCTGAGGCGACCTTCAGACTGCGGCGGTACGCGCTGGCAAGCGACTCCGCCTCATCCCGTGTCCCCCGTCGGAACACCGGGCCCACGGCGTGGATCACATGGCGCGCCGCGAGTTCCCCGCCCGTGGTGAGCACCGCATCTCCCGTCGCGCACCCGCCGATCTGCCTGCACTCCGCCATGATCTCCGGCCCGCCGGCCCGATGGATCGCCCCATCGACGCCGCCTCCGCCCCGCAGCCCGCTGTTCGCCGCGTTCACGACCGCGTCAGTGGCCTGCCGCGTGATGTCGCCCTGTACCAGCTCGATGCTGCTCTCGGCAATGTCAACGCGCATCTCGCGCCCCTTCCGTGCTCCGCCGCGATTGCTGCCGACCCACTTCCGCGCTCATGCCTCGCTCCCTCCACGTGGGGCGAGCGTTCCTGCCCGCCAGTGCCTACCAGAGGGCCCTCTGGTGCCCTCACGCGCCTGCAGGCCCCCGCCCGCTGATCGTGGAACCTGTCGCCGGTACAATGGCACAAAGGCAGTGAGATGGCCTATCTGTCGGGACCCACGCGCCCGACAGAAAAAAAGCCGCAAAATCGATACAACCCCAGGGCCCGAAACTGCAACAAAGTATATATATACGGCGCGGGGAAGCCGATGTGGAGTGCCGATGGCGTGACCGAGACGAGCGACGCGCGAGACAGGCAGCAGATAGCGCAGTTCCTCACGGGCGACCACTCCGCCTTCGACGCCCTCGTGGCGGACCATAAGGCGCGGGTGTACAACCTGGTCTGCCACATGGTCGGGGACCCGGAGTGGGCCAAGGACGTCACCACCGAGGTGCT
>JASFTE010000237.1:0-7146 GCA_050114035.1 Armatimonadota bacterium
GGCGGCGCAGGCTATCTCGGGCACGCCGTCGCCAGTCAGCTCCACGGGGACGATGCGCGTCACCTTGTCGCCGAGGTTGACCGTCCACAGCCTCGTGCCGTCGGCGTCGAAGCAGAGCAGATCCCCGCCGTCGGTGCCCACGAGGACCTCGGGGAGGCCGTCGCCGTCCACGTCGGCCGACGACACGGCGGTCTGCTCCGGGCCGAAGCGGCCGGCGCGGAGCAGGCGCGTCCCGTCGTTGTCGATGATGTTCAGGCAGTAGTACGCATTCCCGCCGACGATCTCCGGAAGGCCGTCGCCGTCGAAGTCATCGGCCCAGCCGACGGTGGCCGAGTGGGCGTAGATGACGTTGCGCCAGAGCATCGTGCCGTCGCGCCCGTAGGCGAAGTACTGCCACGTCTCGCAGCCGCAGACGATCTCGGGCAGCCCGTCGCCGTCCACGTCGGCGGGCAGCACCGTCATCACGTCGCTCGGCTTGCCGCGGTAGTCCGGCGGCCGGACGTGCCAGAGCTCCGTGCCCTCAGAGGAAAGCAGACCCAGCCGCGCCCCGTCGCCGCCGTACATCACCTCGGCCCGCCCGTCGCCATCCACGTCGGCGCAGCAGAGGGTGTTGATCGCGGCGCGGTCGTCGCTCTGGAACGTCCAGAGCAGTTCGCCGCCGGCCGTCAGCGCCTGGATCTCGCCCGAGTCGCTGCCGACGACGACCTCAGCGCGCCCGTCTCCGGTGAGATCGCCGCCGGCGAGGGCGCGAATGCCCGGCACGGCCCCGGGGCGCGTTCCGTGGATCTCCACCTCGGCCAGATACACATGGGAGTCGTCCCGGGCCGGGGCGATGATGAGCCGGATCTCGCGGGCGCGCTGCCCGACCTCGATCTCCATGAGCGTGTTCACGTTGGTCCCCCATCTCTGCGTCCCCGCCTCTGTGAACTGCGCCCCGACGACACGGACGTCGCGCCGGAAGCCGTCGCTGCTCACCTCGAGCCTCCGCGCACCGATGTCCCAGGCCTCGTTCATGTGCCACTCGCGGAGGACGACGGCGCTGATCATGGTCTCAGCGCCGAGCTCGGCGGTGATCGTGGCGGGCACGCCGGAGGGCCACATGACGGAGTACGTGGAGCTGCTCGCGCTGCCGTCGAACAGCTTCTCCACCGGGCCGTAGCGGCTGTAGTGCTCCTGCGGAGACTGCACCGAGGCAACGGGCAGTATCTGGGTGGGCGGCTCGAAGCCGGCGTGCTGCCAGGCGGCGGCAAGCCGCGGAGCGTCCACCGGCCCCGCTCCCGCCGCCGGCGGAGCCGTGGGGAGCCTGGCGGCCCGGTCCGCCGCGGCGCGTACGGACGCCCACATCCCGAAGGGCTCGAAGCGGAGCTCGTGTCGTCCGGCCGGGACGGTGCACGTCACGAAGCCCCCCTCGTCGGCAGTCGTCCGCGAGTCGCCGATGGTCAACGAGGCCCCGGGCCGGAGGCGGAGCGCGATGTCTGCCCCATCGGGCGCTGCCAGGACGCCGCTCCCGGCGCCCGGCGCGAGCTCGAGAGACACCGGCGCCGTCGAGCTGAGTATGTCGCGCTCGCCCGCGAGCAGCGTGCAGCCGGCGGCGACGATCCGGTCGCGCCCGAGCAGCAGCACGTCAGCCTTCGCGTTCAGACCGGCGATCCCCTCGGTGCCGGGCCCCAAGGCGACCACGTCGGCGCCCTCCGGCCGCTGGATGACGACGAGGCCGCTGCCGACGTGACGCACGGGCACGTCCCGCGGATCGTCGGTCGGCTCGGCATGCAGCAGGTTGATGAAGCGGTACGCATCGCCCGGACGCATCGAGAGGCCGACCTGCTGGGAGAGGCGGCTGATGGGCAGCCGCTCGGAGCTCTTCATGGCCTCCAGGCGGCAGGCCGCGCCGTCGCCGTTGGCGATCACCATGCGCATGGGCGGATGCTCGACGGTGAGCGTCCCCCCGTCGAGCGTCGCATTGCCCCAGGGCCGCCAGCAGCAGCGCAGCGCGAAGTCGCCGCCCTGGAGCGCGCGCACCTCATCGCTGACCAGGACGTAGTCGCCGCGGCGCCACACGATCTCGCGGGTCCACTCGGCGCCGTTGTACTCCGTCACGTACGTGCGCGTGAACGCGACACCGTCGAGTTCATCCGCCCGGCCGAGCCCGGTGACCGCGGGGGTCAGCACGGACTGCCCGTCGCGGATGATGACGACGCTGCTGTGGTATTTGGGGGCGTTCTTGATGTACTCGCCGTCCACGAGCAGCGGCTCGCCGCCGGCCGCGTAGCGAATGATGGCGTTGGCATCGAAGTGCATGTGCGTGCCGCGGCCGAAGCCATCCAGCAGCACGTACTCATCGTCGCGCTCCAGCCCGGCGCGGAAGGCGATCTTGTCGAAGGTCTGCTCCCACGGCAGGTTCGGGGCCGTGGGATACTGCGGGCTGCGGGCCGCGTAGTCGTAGCACAGTCTGGGAAGGTACGAGACCGTCAGCCCGGCGTGCTCAGCGGGTGGCTCGGGCTCGAAGTCAACGTGATACGGCTGCCCCATGGAATGCCCGGACTGGACCGCGGCCCGGCGGGCGCCCCAGAGGATCCCCGGGTCCTTGTAGTACCAGGCGATCTTCTGCAGCGTGGAGCTGATACCGGAGGCGGACTTGTACGCCGAGTGATCGCCGAAGGCCGCCTGGTACCCGGCGTTGTCCATCACCATCATGGCGACCCGGGCCGTCTCCCGCGCGTGGCCCTCATCGAAGAGCGTGTGGTCGCCCTCGGCAAGGGAGTACACCATCGTGTGGATGATGGGCAGCCACTGGTACGCGGCCGCGTCCTCGAGGGGCTTGCTCGAGTGCTTCTGGCCGTTGAAGATGCCGTGGGCGACGGTGAGCCAGTCGTCAACGAACTCCGCCCCGTAGTGGCGCTTGAGGTAGTTGCCGACGAAGTACACGCCGAGGGCGGGGAAGGTGTTGTGGTTGTGGACGATGTTCTCGTTCGTCCTCCAGTGCTCCAGCGTCTCGGGACGGTTCCATCTCTGGTACAGGACGCACTCGAGGGCGAGGCGGAGGATGTGGTTGGTGATGGCCAGCCGCTCCTCGTCCGAGAACACACCGCTCTCCTCGAGCAGGTCCCACGCAATCCCAACCCGGTACGTCCACGAGTCGCGGAAGTCGCGGTCGTAGCGGGCGAGGCCCTCGGCGGTGATGTACTCGTCGGTGGCGTAGTACTCCAGGAGCGCCAGCATCAGCCCACGGAACACCTCGGCCTGCAGCGGATCGCCGGTGCGATGGTAGCGCACGCCAGCCCGGGCGAGCCGCGAGATGCCGCCGCGCCCCTGCCCCGGGCTGAACAGCAGATCGCGACCCGAGGCGATGGCCTCATCCCGCTGGCGTTCGCCGAGCGGCGTGTACGCGGGCTCAGACCGGTCGGTCGCGTCGAACTCGAGCTCCAGCAGCCGCCCGAGCGTCAGCGCCCCGGGGCGCCCGGCCTCGTGCACGAGCGCGGCGAAGGCCTCTGCCGCCCGCCGCGTCCCCGCCGCATAGCTGCCGCCGACCAGGACATAGTTGTGCCCGGTGCCGAAGGGGTCGTGCACGGAGCGGATGACGTACCCCTCGCGGCCGGTGTAGCCGACGTCGAGGCAGACGAAGAAGTTGTGGTACAGCCGCGCCGCGAGGCGGCTGTTGTCCAGGTGTCCAAGAAGGACCACGTTCTGCACGTCGGCCTGCTCATAGGTGGTCCCCTCGTCCGCGTGCATGGGCAGCGTGACGCCGGTTGCCTCCGACACTGCGGCCTGGATCGCCCTCGCGGCCTCCCGCCAGGCCGGATCGTCCGCATGGCAGATGATGGCGCCGGGCCGGCCATCCTCCACCAGCGTCGTGTCCAGCGCCAGCGGCTTGAGGTCGCCGGGCTCGATCTGCAGGCTCGCGAGCAACTCCCACTCCGCCGCGAGCTTCGCCGGGTCCGCCCCCTGCGCCGCCTGCGCCATGAGGCACAGCGTCAGCATCGCCCACATCGGCAGCCATGGCATTCGGTTCACGTTCATCTCTCCGGTCTCCAGCGGGTCCCATGACGTTCTCCCTCAGCGACCCTTGAGCCTGCCGGCGCCACTTCCGGCGAACGCTTCGGGCCTCCGAGAGGTCAAACCCAAGGACAACCGGAACCGTGGTGGCGGAGGACGGCATGAGCGCCCGACCATGGACGCCCAACCCGATCGCGCTCTGTGTGCCCCTGCTCGCCATGGCGCCGGCGAACGCCGAATGGCTCACCAAGTACCACGAGGAGGCGCCGTGGGACACGACGAGCGACCCGGCGGATCTGGATGCGGAGGTGGCGGCGGGTGCGCGCATTCTGCAGTACGCCGACGGCACGTACGTCCGCGCCATCCATCGCCAGTATCCGCAGGCGTGCGGGCCGGCGACGCTGGCGATGGTGCTGAAGCAGCTTGGGTTCGCTCGGCCGGATGAGCCCTTGAGGCTGCCGGCCAACGTCGACCACTTGCCCGGCTCCCCCGGCCCCACCGTCGATGTCGGCTACGTCGGCTCCATGGAGCACATCATGTGGCTCGGCTATCACCGGGCTCGGCTGATCCCGGAGCGCGGCCGGTGGAACGGCGACGACCCGGAGTTCATGTCGCCGGCCGGCGACCTCAACAGCGACATCGGCAAAGCCAGTGTCTCCACCCTCGCCCCCGACGGCGAGATGGACTACCTGGCCTTCGCCGACGGCGGGCGGGTGCCGAACTGGCTCTGGCGCGGCAAGGCCGTCGGCACGCGAGGCGATGGCAACGGCTGGGAGGGGCTGCCGGGGATCATGAACTACATCGTAGCGGGCATGTGGCGCCGCGGCTGCCGCGACGCCCGGCCGCTTACGGCCTTCTCGCGCAGTGACGATGAGGTGCGCGCGTTTCGGCGGATCGTGAAGGGCTTCATCGACCACCAGACGGCCATCGTGCTCGGCATGGAGTCCGGGGGGCACTTCAACGCGCTCATCGGCTATCGCGGGGACACGGAGGACGTCGAGCACCCGTTCTTCATCTACACCGCCGACCCGCTCGACGGCTGGGGGCGGCCGGAGGCGCGTCTCCCGGGCCGCTGGCGGCGGATGAATGCCATCGGCCAGCATATGTTCAACGGCCGCAAGCTCATCTACCAGTACGTCTGCTGGCACCAGCACCTGGAGGGCGGCTGCGAGCCGGGCGGCTGGGCGCACGAGGTGGACAGGAAGAACGGGAACAACTGGCTTTGTGGCCGGCCCGTTCCTGCCGATGATCCCATTGGGGATCCGCTCGTGGCCGGCGAGCGGAACAAAGCGCGGCGTTGATCGTCGAATGAATTGGTGCAACCACGCACAGGTGGCTCACCGAAGGGAGACTCCCGCATGACGCAGCGGCTCGTTCACGGTTTCCTCACCGCGCTCCTTGCGGCCGCACCCATCCTCGCCGACGTTGACCTCACCACGCTGCCCGAGCGCCAGGAGTGTCACCTGGTGATCTACAGCGCCGTGAACCTGACGGTGGTCCGCGACCGGCGCCTGATCCCGCTGGCCGCGGGGCCGAGCTCGATCGAGTTCGCCTGGGCGGACACCATGATCACGCGTGACAGCGTGCGGCTGCGGGCGGTCGATCGGCCGGATCAGGTGAGCATCCTGCAGGCGACGTATCCTCCCAACCGCACGAACACGCTGCTGTGGGACGTGCTGGCAGAGGCGGCGAGCGACTACCTCACGGAGGCCAGCTACTTCACCCACGGGCTCTTCTGGCGGCCGCAGTACCGGGTCGTCGCCAACGACGACGAGTCCAGGCTCCGCATCGTCGCGGCCTTCGAGCTGGAGAACCACAGCGGCGAGGACTACGAGAACGCTCAACTGCAGCTCGTGAGCGGCGACGTCAAGTACGTCACGGAGCTCCCCGGCGGCGGGCGGGGTCTGCCGCGGGCCCAGGAGCAGGTGGCCTTCAGCCACTGGGGCTACGACGCCCTGGGAGAGCTGACCAACCGCGGCGTCATCGCCGGCTACGGCGGCGGGACCTTCAAGGGCGACCGGGCCCTGAACCGCTACGAGTTTGGCCAGGCCGTCGGGCGGGCCCTCCAGAACGTGGACCTGCAGCGGGAGATGCGGGCGGACCCTCAGCTTCGCCAGAAGATGCAGCGCCTGGCCGGCGAGTTCGGCCCGGAAGTCGCCTCCAACGTGGCATACATGGGCATCTCGGAGCAGCAGATCGCGCGCCAGGGCGTGCCCGTGCAGTTCGAAGGCGAGGACGCCGATGAGGAGGAGGCCGCGGTGAGCCTCGACGCCAGAGCACGCAGGTCTGTCGCGCGCGCGCCGACTGCAGGCGCGGCTCCGGCCGAGGCGCCACCGCCGGTGACGCCGGAGGCTCTGGGGCAGAGCTACATCTATGAGATCGGCGGCCGGCATGAGATGAAGGACGAGTGGCGGGTGCGGTTTGCGGCTCTGGAGTCGGCGGCGTCGCCGTGTCGGGTACTGCACAAGTTCGATCCCCCGCTGTACGGCGCGCGGGTGCGGAAGTTCTACGTCGTCACGAATGACCAGGCCTCCGGGCTCGGGACATCCCCCCTCGCGAGCGGGGAGGCGTACGTGCTGCGGACGCGCGCAGCGCAGGGGCTGACTCCGGTGATCGTCTCGCGCCTGCCGTATGCGGCAGTGGGGGCGGAGACGGAGCTGGACGTTGGGTTCGACTCCCTCGTCATCGCCGAGCGGAAGCGCATGGAGTACAAAAAGACGGAGCTGAGCTTCGACACGTACAACCGCGTCAAGGGTTGGGACACGGAAGAGGACTTCCAGATCGAGGTCCGCAACCGCGGCGAGAAGGGCATCACCATCGAGCTGCACGAGCACCAGGACGGCGAATACGAGCTGACGAGCGAGACGGACTTCGAGAGAGTCGACAAGAACACCGTCAAGTTCACCCTCAATATCCCGTCGCAGGAGACGCGGACCATCAAGTTTCACGTGCTCAAGCACTTCGGCAAGAACGCGAAGGGGTAGCGTGGGAGGAGAGGACCCGTGAGATCACTCGCCATCATCCTCGGCCTGGTTGCCGTCGCATTGCCGGTCGCGGCGGACGTGGACCTCACCACGGTCCCGGAGCGCGACGAGGTCGAGCTCGTGGTGTACGGCAACCAGGACGTGACCATCGTCCGGGACCGGCGCACCA